>SKWB01000271.1 GCA_007129135.1 Halococcaceae archaeon
GCTCTACTGCGGTCTGTGCGGTTCCTATCCTCACTATGGCACGAATGCACACCCGTCGTCGCGGCGCGTCCGGTTCGGACCGCCCGGCGACAGACGAACCACCGGAGTGGAGCGACGTCGAGGCCGACGACGTCGAAGCGCGCGTCGTCGAACTCGCGGAGAACGGGCACCCGCCCGCAGTGATCGGCCTGAAACTGCGCGACGAGGGCGTCCGTGGGACACCCGTCCCGAACGTCAAGCTCGCGACCGGGAAGAAGCTCACCGAGATCCTAGAGGAGAACGACGCGTCCCCGGACGTCCCGGAGGACCTCCGTAACCTGCTCGAGCGGGCGATCCGACTGAGCGAACACATGGACGAGAACCCCCAGGACTACCAGAACAAGCGGGCGCTCCAGAACACCGAGTCGAAGGTCCGCCGGCTGGTCACCTACTACCGTGGCGACGGGATCCCGGAGGACTTCCGCTACTCGATCGACGCGGCGAAACGCCTCATCGGGGAGTGATGGCCGCGACGGATCGACCGAGCGACCCGGACGCCATCGCGGCGTCCGAACTCGCGACGGCGATAGCCGACGCGCCGTTCGTCAGGCTCCTCGCCCGCGCCGACGGTGCGTCGGTGGCTGCGGCGGGGCTGCTCGCCGCGGCCTGTGCCGAGCGGTCGATCCCGTTTCAGACCAGCGTCCGACCCACGGAGAGTCTCGGCACCGAAGGAGAAGAGAGCCTCGTCGTTGGCATCGGCATCCGGAGCGGGACCTCGGTAACGCTCGTATCGGAGCCGCCGACCGCAGCGTACGAGAGCGCACGCGACCTGGGCTGCGATCCCGACCCCGTCCTCGCGGCGGCCGGCCTCGTGGCCGACGGCGGGGACCTGACGGCCGAGGAGGGGGCGAGACTACTGACCGACGCGGCGATCGAACGTAGACCCGGCGTGGGAGTTCCCACGGCCGATCTCGCGGACGGTCTCGCGCACACGACCCTCACCCACACGGCGTTCTCGGGCGAGGAGACGGTCACCGGGGCCGCGCTCGCCGAGCTCGCCGACGGCTCGCCGGAGGCGGTCGCGTCGCTGCTCGCACTCGCGACGATCGAGAGCGAGGGCGCGAGCGCGCGAGCAGCCGAGAGCGTCGAACGGGCGCTCAGACCCCACGCGAGCCCGACCGGTCCCGTCGAGACGGTCGAAGGGCTGGCGGACGTCCTCGACTGTGTCGCCCGCGAGCGCCCCGGAACGGCGCTGGCGCTGGCGATGGGCTACGACGTCCGGTCCGAGGCGCTGGAGGGCTGGCGCGAGCACGCGAAGCGGGCGCACGCCGCCTTCGACGCGGCGACGACCGGGCGGTACGACGGCCTGTTCGTCGCGCGGATCGAGTCGGGGCCGGTCGAGACGGTCGCTCGACTCGTCCGCGACGTCCGCTCGCCCGAACCGGTCACCCTCGTCCTCGCGGAGGGCGAAGCGGCCGCCGCGAGCGTCGAGGGGCACGCGATCCGGGAGGCGATGAACGAGGCGACGGTGACCGTCGGTGGGACTGCGAGCGCGACAGCGACGCGCGGCTACGCGTGCTACGACGGCGAGTCGGAGGCCTTCCTCACGGCCTTCCGGGAGGCGCTCTGATGCGTGCGACGATCAGGACCCCGGTGTCGGATCCGGAGACGGTCGCGCGAGCGATCCGGCCGGACAACACCGACGAGATGGCGACGCGCGTCGAAGGAGGCGCGGTCGTGACGACGATCGAGCGGGGGTCGACGGGCGGCCTGCAGACGACCGCCGACGACTACGTCGTGAACCTGACGGTGGCGGCGGAACTGATAGAGCGAACGACCGACTTACGACACACAGATCATGAGTGAACGATCGGTATCCAGACGGAAACAGGAGAAGCGATGGTACAGCGTGCTCGCACCCGAGCAGTTCGACCGGGCCGAACTCGGAAAGACCCCGGCGGACGAACCCGACAAGGTCTACGATCGGAAGATCGAGACCACGCTCGGTGAACTGACGAACAACGCGAGCGAGAACAACACGAAGCTCACCTTCCAGGTGACCGACGTCGGCAGCGACGCGGCCTACACAGAGTTCGTCAAACACGAGCTCGCACGGGACTATCTGCGTAGCCTCGTCCGCCGCGGCGCCTCGAAGATCGACGCCACGGTGACGGTGCTCACCGCGGACGACCACCGGGTGCAGATCCAGCCGGTCGCGTTCACGACGAAGAAGGCCAACCACAGCCAAGAGCGCGCGATCCGCCGGCTGATGATCGACATGACCCGCGAGGCGGCCAGAGAGCACACGTTCGAGGAGGTCATCGACAGCGTGACCGGCGGTCGGCTCTCGAGTGCGATCTACGCCGAGGCGAAGCAGGTCTACCCGCTCCGCCGCATCGAGATCCAGAAGCTGACCCTCGAGGCGCGACCGGAGGAGGTCGCGGAGGAAGAAGAGACCGCCGTCGACATCGACGAAGAGGACGTCGTCGTCGACGAGGACGGGTAGTCCCCCGGACCGACCTACTCCTCGACGAGTATCGCACCGACCATCCCGCCGACTTCGTGCGGGATGCAGACGTACGCGTGGGTCCCGGGGACCTCGAACGTGTGTTCGAACCGTTCACCCGTCGAGATGAGCCCCGCACCGTCGTCCTCCCAGGCGTCGCGAGCCTCGCGTTCGCTCTCGTAGCCGCCGGTCGCGAAGAACTCGGCCGCCTCGGGGATGCCGCCGTCGTAGGCGGTGACGGTGTGGCCGCGCGAGCCGGTGTTCTCCCAGACGACGGTCTCGCCGACCTCGATCGTGTACTCCTCGGGGAGGAACTCGTGAGCGCTCATCCCGACGTCGTAGTCGTCCGAGCCGAGCGCGGTACAGCCCGCCGCCGCGAACGCGCCAGCAGTGGCGAGAAAGGCGCGTCTGTCCATGGTGAAACGGAGGGGACGGGACGCTAAAGCGGCTCCGACTCAGACCGAGGCGGCGAGGTCGAACTCCTCGATCAGCGCGAGGTAGAGGTCGAGGTTCGTCGTGTGGCCGACCAGTTCGACCAGTCCCCGATCGGGGTCGTAGGCGACCACGCCGTGGTCGGCGAGCTTCGGGAGGTGGAGGTGGTGGAGGTCGAGGCTGACCAGCGCCCGTTCGTCGTCGGAGACGGTCGCGACCGAGCCGTCGGCCTCGGCAGCGGCGACGTCGTTCGCGAGGTCGCGGACCGTCACGGGCCCGGCGTGCGAGAAGAGCGCGGCGAGCACGCGGCGGCGTCGGGGGTGAACGAGCAACCCGACGAGTTCGTCGACCGGACGGTCCCGGTCGATCGTGGGCAGCGTCGTCGCGGGTCCACCGTGGATCGCGTAGAGCGAGGCCCAGCCCTCGCCCTCGGGGACGAGACCGCCGACGACGTCACAGACGAGCGCGAGCGTCCTGAGCGCCGAGCGTTCGCGGTCGGTCGGGTCGAGGACGAAGAAGCCCGTCGCGCCCGCCCGCTCGATGTCGACCGAGAGCGTTCGGAACAGCGCGAACGTCGAGAGCTCCCCGAGTTCGTCGAGGAGGCTCGACGCCTCGAACCAGACCAGCGCGTCGGTCTCGACCGATTCGAGCTGCGCGGCGAGCGCCGCTCTGATCGCCCCGACGTCGGTCGGATCGGAGACCGACCTGACCGGGGTCGGCGGTCTGGGGCCGTCGGTCGGCTGCGGTTGGGCCGAGGTGGCCCCGCGGGCGAACTCGTCGATCGCGACGAACCGCCAGTCGGCCGGCTCCGGCCGGTTCGACGCCCGCCACGACCGGACGAACTCGTCCGGCGACCGGTCCCTGCTGACCGCGATCACCGTGGTGTAGGCCGGGTCCTCGGCGGCGACCGCGGGACCGGCCCCGGAGTCGAAGCGCTCCGGTGCGAGTAACAGTACGTTCGAGAACCCCTCCGTCTCGGCGGTTGTCCTCCCTCCCATTCGTATTCGAATACATATGATTAAGACATAACTGTTTGGGCCGATCTCCACGAGAGAACACAACGCATAACACCCCGCTCGCTCACCGGTGGAGTGATGCGTCTCGCCCCGCGGTTCCTCGGCCGGCTCGGCGTCGCCGACGTGGTGACGGTCGGGAACGCCGCACTCGGCTTCCTCGCGGCGATCGTCGCCACGCTCGATCCCTGGCGCGGGGCACAGCTCATCCTCCTCGCTGCGGTGGCCGACGGCCTCGACGGACTGCTCGCACGGCGCTACGGGGGGACGCCGGCCGGCCCGTACCTCGACTCGCTCGCGGACGTCGCCTCGTTCGCGGTTGCGCCCGCCGTCCTGCTGTTCGTCGTCGCCCGCGACGGCTGGGGGATCACGACGGCAGAGCCGTCGGTTCAGGCCGCGGTCGCCCTCGGCGTGCCCGCGCTGTTCGTCGCCGTCGGCGTGGTCAGGCTCGGCCTCTACACCGCCTACGACACCGCCGACCACCACACGTACGGCGTGCCGACGACGCTAGCCGCGACCATCGTCGGCGCCGCGGTGCTGGCGGAGGTGACCGACCCGATCCCGCTCTACCTCTTGGCGGTCGTCTTCTGTTACCTGATGGTCGCGCCGATCCGCTACCCCGACCTGCTCGCGCGCGACGCGCTCATCATGGGCGTCGTCCACTGTCTAGCGGTCGCTATCCCCGGCTTCGGCGGCGGGGTCTTCCCGGTCGCGTTGCTCACGCTCGCGGTCGTCTACCTCTTTTTCGGCCCGCGGTTCTACTGGGGCGACGCGGAGCGGGAAGGGAAACGCTCATAGACGCGACGCGCACACCTGAGAGACATGAGCGAGGACGAGGCTCCCGACGGGGAGACGGGAGCGGACGGGGACGAAGCGGAGGACGAGGGATCGGAGCCGGAGGAGACACCGGACGAGGACGCCGAGGAAGCGACCCCCGAGACGGAGGACGACGAAGGAGAGGGTGACGACGAGGCCGACGCGGAAGCGGAGAGCGACGACGAACCCGGCCTGAGCGAGGAGGAGCTCCACGAGGCGATCGACGGCGCCGAAGAGCAGCTCGAGGGGGCCGAGACCGAGACCGATCTGGACGAGGTAGAGGCGACGATCGAGGCGATCGAGGTCGACCTCGGCGCGGCGGAACTCCCCGAACCCGACGAGGACGACGAGGACGCGGAGGACCCGCGCGAGGAGCTCGAGTCGCGGATCGAGGAGCTCCGAAGCGACCTGGAAGACGAGCGCGGGCCGTACGCCGAGGACGTCGTCGAGGCGATCGACGCGGAGGTCGACACGGTGGAGGACGAGGAGTGGACCGACGACGGCCTCGGAGAGGCGGCCGCCGCGATCGAGGCCTTCCTCGCCGCGGTCGACGACCTCCTGAGCGGAGAACTCGACGACGACGTCGAGGAGGACGTCGAGGCCCTCGCCGCGGCGCTCTCCCGTGCGATCGCGGCGGTCGAGGCGGGTGAGCTCGATCCCGACGCCGACAGCGAGACGATCGCCGCCCTCCTGGAGGCGACCGACGACCTCGAATCCGACCTGGAGGCAGCGGAGGTCTGGCTCGACCTCTCGGTGCGCGAACGGATGCAGCGCCAGGGCTTTTACGACGTGCTCGGTCACTACAAGGACTACCCACCGGAGTGGTCGGCGCTCAAAGAGCACGAGAAACGCGGCAACGCCGACATGGTGTTGCTCGCACTCGAGATGTTCGACTCGGACTTCATGGAGGAGCACTGTCTCTCCGCGCTCCGGCGGATGGGCGACGAGCGAGCCGTCGACGCGATGATGCAGCGCGCGCAGAAACGTAACAAGCCGGCGATCGAGATCCTCGGGAAGATCGCCAGCGAGGAGCCCGTCGAGACGCTCTGTGAGTACGCCGCCGCCGAGAAGGACCCACAGCTGCAGTACGTCTCGCTCAAGGCCCTCGGCGAGATCGGCAGCGAGGAGGCGACGCAGGCGGTCGCCGACCAGCTCGTCGCCGAGAGCTACGAGGTCAGGAGCCGTGCCGCCCGCGCGCTCGGACTGATCGGCGACACCCGTGCGGTCGAGCCGCTCGCCGACGCCCTCTCGGACGACGAGAGCGACGTCGTCCGCGCGAGCGCGGCCTGGGCGCTCAACCAGATCGGCACCGAGAGCGCGCTCTCGGTCGTCAGCGAGTACGCGGGCGACAGGGCGTATCTCGTCCAGTCCGAGGCGAAGAAGGCCGAGGCGGCCACCGCGGGCGTCTGAACTTCTTATACGAAGCGGCCCCATCCGTGGCGTGACACGGTGGGCCGCCCTCGCGATCGCTCTCTCGGTTCTCGCGCTGATCGGTGTCGGTGCTACCGGAGCGGCTTCGGGGACACAGACCCCAGAGATCGTCGAGGTCTACCCGAACACCGCCGCCGACGGGAACGCCGGCGAGCACGTCGTCGTCTCGTTTCCCGAACCGACGAACCTGAGCGGGTGGTCGCTCGCCGACGACCGATCGACGGTCGCGCTCGGAACCGACACCGTCGAGGGGCGAATCGCGTTCAGCACCCATCCCGGGTACGCCGAGGAGTTCGCGGAGGACCCCGTCCACGGACTCGACGGGTTCATCGCGCTCTCGCAGGAGGGCGATACGATCAGGCTTCGGTACGAGGGGGTGGTCGTCGACGAGGTGAGCTACGACCGGGCCCCGAGGGCCCAGCGGTGGACGCGGATCGCGACCGACGAGGGAGCCCGGTGGCGGTGGGTTCCCGAACGAGCGACCGGGTTCGAGGCCGAGAGCCACGAGGTCCCGACGGCGACGGCGTTCGTCCTGCCCGACGCGCCCGACCTCCCGACCGAGGTGCTCGATGGCGCGGACCGGCGTCTGCTCTTCGCTGGTTACACGGTCAGCTCTGAGCGTGCGGTCGAGAAACTCCTCGCGGCGCACGACAGGGGTGTCGAGGTGGTCGTCCTCGTCGACGGGACGCCGGTCGGCGGCCAGGCGGAGGCCGAGGCGGAGGCGCTCGATCGCCTCGCCGAGGAGGGGATCGAGGTCCGGGTGTTCGACGGCGACCGCCAGCGGTATCGCTTTCACCACGCGAAATACGCGGTCTCGGACGACCGGGTGCTCGTCCTCACCGAGAACTGGAACCCCTCCGGGACCGAGGGCCGTTCCAGCCGTGGCTGGGGCGTCTCCGTGACGGAGGACGCGGTCGCGGACGACGTGACTCGGGTGTTCGAGGCCGACGCGTACGGTCACGACACCGTCGAGTGGACCGAGTACCGCGATGGCCGGGAGTTCTTCGAGTCCGAGCCGGCGAACGGGACCTACCCGGCCGAGTTCCGCGCGAAGACGGTACCGGCGGAATCGGTCCGTGTCGTCACCGCACCGGACAACGCGGAGACGGAGACCCTCGGGTTGCTCGCCGGCGCGGAGGAGTCGATCCGGGTCCAGCAGGTCTCGGTCGGGGACACCGATCACCCGTTCGTCGAGGAGACGATGAGGGCCGCCGAACGCGGTGTCGAGGTCGAGTACCTCCTCGACGGGACGTGGTACGTCGCACGCGAGAACCGGGAGTTCGTCCGCTACGTCGAGGAACGCCGGACCGAGGACGGACTCCCGGTCGACGCCCGCGTCGTCGAGCCCCGCTCGCGCTTCGAGAAGGTCCACACGAAGGGCGTGATCGTCGACGACCGGTACGTCCTCGTCTCCTCCGTGAACTGGAACAACAACTCCGTGCGGAACAACCGCGAACTCGGCCTGCTGGTCGAGAGCGAACCCGTCGGGGAGTTCTACGCGAGCGTCTTCCGATCGGACTGGTACGGCGGACGGTGGCAGCTGCCTATCGAGTTCGGCGCGGGGGTAGCGATCTCTGTGGGACTCGCGGGGTGGATCGGGAAGCGGGCGATCCGGTTCGAGGAGTGATCACCCGGAGTCGAGTCCGCACCCCCTAAGGATGAGACCGGCGGGTCAGGACGACGGGAGCGGCGTCGAGAGCCACTCGGCGAGCGACCGCTTCGTGGTCTCGTCGGTCCGGACGCCGTCGTGATCGGTTTCGAGTGCGACGTTCTCCGCGCCGTCGAGCGCCGGGCTCGCCGATCTGAGGAGGAAGAACCGGTCGTCACACCCCC
>SKWB01000297.1 GCA_007129135.1 Halococcaceae archaeon
CGTCGTCCTCGATCCCCGGATCGACCCCCACCAGCTCGGCGGCCTCGGGCGTCGCCCGGATCAGGCTGTTCTCGTCGCGGTAGTAGTACTCCCGGAGTTCGCCCTCGAGGTACCGATGGACCTCACTGCCACCCTCCATATCCCAGCGCTCGGCGAGCTCGGCGTTCTTCGTCGGCTGGAGCGAGACGACGTCCGCCAGTCGCGAACGCGCTTCGTCGGAGAGGGTCATCGCCGGAGGCTACGCCGATCGGATACTTTACTCGTCGGGTTCCGCGCGGGTTCGCCGTCCGGTACCGTGGCGCTCTGGACTCACCGGGTCGGATCCACGATCGCGCTCCGGAACCGGCGTTTGACGTGTGAAGCGTCGAGCGGCGGCCGCGCCTCGGGATCCACCGGTGCGACGTCGCAGGCGATCAGGGTCGCACCCTCTCCCTCTACCGCCACCCGGTACGCCTCCACGAACGCCCCGTCGTCCGAGACGTGGGCCGCCGAGAGCCCGACGCCCTCCGCGACCGCGGCGAAGTCGGTCGTCTCCGCGTGCGAACGCTGGCCGCCGGTCGTGGCGTAGACCCCGTTGTCGAAGACGACGACCGTCAGGTTCGAGGGGTCACGGTCGGCGACGGTCGCGAGCGCGCCGAGCGACATCAGCGTCGAGCCGTCGCCGTCGAGGACGGTCACGGGGTCGTCGATCGCGAGCGCGAGGCCCAGTCCGACCGGCGTCGTGAGTCCCATGCTCCCCCAGCAGTAGAAGTTCCGCTCGCGATCCTCGACCCCCGCGAGCACGTAGGAGGCGACCCCGAGGTTCGAGACGACCGCCGCCTCTGGCGTCACGTCGAGGACGGCCTCGGTGCAGGCCGCCTGGTCCGCCCGGGCTGGATCAGAACTCATCTTTCGCCCCCGTGACGGTGGCGTCGAGCAGGAGCACGTACGGCTCCTCGGTCGAGAAGGCGGTCTTCGCGGCGAGGTCGACCGCGGTTCCGATCTCCCCAGCGTCGGACACCGTCCGGTTCCTGATCCCGATCTCGTCGAGCACCGACGACGCGGCGTAGCCGAACGGCACCTGTGCGAGGTTGAACTCGCCGAGGTCGCCTCGACGCGAGACGATCCCGAGGAACGGGATCCGGGCGGGTTTGTTGAGCGAGGAGAGCGCGTTCACCGTCGTCGCGAGCCCGCTCGACTGGCAGACGAGCGCGCCGCGTCGGCCGCCGAGCCACGCACCCGAGAGTATCCCGACGGCGCTCTCCTCGCGGGTCGCCGTGACCGTCTCGATCCCCGGGTCCGATTCGAGCGCGGAGAGCAGCGGGTCGAGCGCCGCGTCCGGGAGCGAGGCGACCAGGTCGACATCGTTCGCCCCGAGCGACGAGAGGACGCCGCGTGTCCAGTCCATGTCCCGTGAGCGCAGGGGACGCACTTCAGCCTGTGTCTTTCCCCTCGTCGCCGGGGGCCGAACGTTTAGGCGCGAGCCCATCGAGTGAACGGACGATGACAGACTCCCTCTCGGTCGAACGGGACGGCGCGGTCGCGACGATCACGGTCGACAACCCGGAGAACCTGAACGCGCTCGACGTGGAGACGCTCGGTGCGCTCGAAGAGGCTCTCGCTGAGACGGCCGAGGCCCGCGCGCTCGTGCTCACGGGAGCGGGCGAGACGGCGTTCGTCGCCGGGGCGGACATCTCCTACATGACCGACCTCTCGGTCACGGAGGCCCAGGCGTACGCGGAACTCGGTCACCGGGTCTGTGACGCGATCGAGACCCATCCCGCGCCCGTCGTCGCCGCGGTCAACGGCTACGCCTTCGGCGGCGGTGCGGAACTCGCGCTCGCCTGCGACATGCGGGTCGCGAGCGAGAACGCCGTCATCGGCCAGACGGAGATCGAACTCGGGATCGTCCCCGGCTGGGGCGGCACGCAGCGGCTCTCGCGGATCGTCGGTGACGCCGCCGCCCGGAGGATGGTCCTCCTCGGCGAGCGCCTCGACGCCGAATCCGCGGCGGAGATCGGTCTGGTGGGGGAGGTCGTCTCGCAGGAGGAGCTCCACTCGGTCGTGTCCGATCTGGCGAGCGAACTCGCCGCGAAGCCGCGATTCGCACTCAGCGCGGCGAAGGAGGCGCTCAACCAGGTCCACGAACTGCCGCAGTCGGCCGGATTGGCCTACGAGCGCCGGCTCTGGAGCGGGCTCTTTGGAACCGCCGACCAGCGCGAGGGGATGAGCGCGTTCGTCGAGAAGCGCGATCCGGAGTTCGAGTGAGGGAGGTGGACTCCCGTAATTCTGACTGGGAGCAAGTCGAGAGCGATCACGAGTCCGTGGGTCGGGAGAGGGCGCTGGTCGGCTATCGCACGACGTCGGCGATCGGCGAGATAGCGTCCTCCTTGCACTCGTAGCAGAACTCGGGTTCCGACCGGAACGGCGTCCCACAGCGCCGGCAGGCGAACTCGTAGCGGCTCTCGTCCGGATCGGTCGTATCGTATGCCATCGGTTCTCCCCCGGTTTATAATGGTCTATCGTGTATTAGCGTGTTTCGCCTGCACCCATCGCCGCTGGCACAGGCAAGGAACGCGTGGATCACGATAGACGATGTGTGATCTGTACAGTCGACGGCGGCTCTCGGGAGTCGATCCCGTCGCGGCGAACCGACGCGCAACCGTTCGACGTGCGATACGCTACTACCACAATGCAACTCAGCCTCGAACTGGAATACTGGACGGTCGACGAGACGGGCGCGCTCGCACCCGCAGCGCCGGTGCTCGACCGCATCGAGGACCTCGACGCCGAGAGCGCGGATCCGATGCTCGAGGTCGTCACCGACCCCTGCGAGAACGTGATCGAACTCCGCGAGGAGGTCCACGAGCGCCTCCGGGAGGCGATCGGCGTCGCCCGGGAGGAGGGGCTGCGGCTCGTCCCGCTCGCGACGCCGCTCGCCAGCAGCGAGATAGAGACGAGCGACGGCCCCAGGACGCGGATCCAGCGGGAGCTCCTCGGGGACGCGTTCGGGAACGCGACACACTGTGCGGGGACGCACCTGCACGTCGACCGGATCGATGGCGCGGAGGTCGATCAGCTGAACCTGCTGACCGCGCTCGATCCGGCGTTCTCGCTCGTCGCGAGCGCGTCTCACCACCGAGGCGAGCGGGTCGCCGCCTGCGCGCGACCCCACGTCTACCGTCGGGAGTGTTACGGGGACCACCCTCACCTCGGTCGGCTCTGGCCCTACGTCGAGTCCGTTGACGAGTGGGACGAGCGTATCGCCACGACCTTCGATCGCTTCCGACGGGAGGCCGTCGACGAGGGAGTCGATCCGGAGGCGTTCGACCGGCACTTCACGCCGGAGGACACGACGTGGGCTCCGGTCCGGCTCCGCGACGAGTTCGACACGATCGAGTGGCGCGCGCCCGATACGGCGCTACCGGGACAGATCATTCGGCTCGTCGGCGACGTTCGGGACGCGATGGAGTTCGCCGTCGACCGGGGCGTCGAGACCGGGGACAAACCGGGTCTCAGCGACGACGTCGTGACGATCCCCGAGTTCGACCGGCTCCGCGAGTACGTGCGAGCGGCCATCGACCGTGGCATCGGATCGCCCACGGTCGCTCGGTATCTGGCGACGATGAAGTTCGATACCGACCGGTACCGGCCGATCGCACGGGAGATCGGAGGTGCCCCCTCCGTCTCGCGAGAACGGGCGCGGCTGCTCCGACTCCGGTACGCCGACCGACTCGAACGCGAGGTCGACGCGTTCGCCGGAGCAGAGGCGCCGACGCGGCGTGTAACACCGTAGTCGGGTGGTCTCGGTGGCCTACTCGAAGCGCCACTCAGTCTCGACGGCCGGGGGGTCCAGGAGCGTCTGAAACACGACGCAGTACTGTTCCGTGTACCGCTCTAGCGCCTCCGCGGTCTCCTCGGAGAGTTCGCCGTCTACCGTAGTCTCGAGCCTGATCTCCTCGAACCCCACCGGGGCCTCCTCCGCGATCCCCATCGTCCCCCGCAGGTCGAGGTCGCCGCTGGCCTCGACCGAGACCTCGACGTCCTCGCCGAAGTTCTCCGCGACGGCCTGTGCGGTGAGCTGTGAGCAGGCCGCGAGCGCACCGAGCAGCAGATCGCCTGAACACGCACCGGTCCCCGGGCCGCCGGTTCCCTCGTGGAGTTCGGCCTCGTAGATCGCCCGACCGATGTCGACGCTACACGACCGGGCGTCGTCGTGCTGCTCACCGGTCGCACTCATCGTTATCTTCGCCGCCTCAGGGTCGTCCTCGTACTCCGCTTTCAGCGGCTTCTGCACCTCGCGCAAGTCACTGTCTGTCATGGTCGGTCGAACGACCACGCGAACCGACAAAAGACTCTCGGGTCGGAGTGGCCGTGCGGACAGCGCGTTATCGCCGACACCTCACATCACCACGAATACATAATGTATGTTTATTATGGTTTGGGTCGTATACCTTTCGGTTCTCCCTCCGAAGTGGGGGCTGAATCGCGAGGAAACCATCATGAGAGGACCAACACGACGAGCGTTCGTGTACGGCATCGGCACGGCTACGCTCGTTCCGCTGGCGACCGGGGACGTCGCGGCACGGGAGGCGGGTGGACCGATCCGCACTGTCGTGGCCTTCGATCCGGCGGCCGGGGAGCTCCCCGAGAGCGTCGCGTTCGATACCGAGGGCAACGGCTACGTCACCCTGGGATCGGGAGCGATCCGTCGATTCTCGCCACGGGACCTGCGGCTCGGGTCTCCGGGCGAGGATTTCGCGACGGTTCCCGACTTCGAACCGGGCGTCGACCTGCTGCTCGGCGTCACGGTGGCCCCTGACGGGACGGTCTACGCCGTCTCGACCTCGGCCACGATCGACCTCGAGGCGCTCTCGCTCGCGCCCTCGGGAGGGACGGTCTGGCGCATCGGTCCCGACGGAACGGCCGATCGGCTGGTCGACCTTCCGACGGATCCCGACGAGGACGGGTTCCCGAACGACCTCCTGTACCGAGACGAGCACGAGGACCTCCTGGTCACGGACTCGCTCGGGGGAGCGATCTGGCGGGTCACGCTCGACGGGGAGGCCTCACCGTGGCTCACGGATCCCCTGCTCGAGCCCGATCCGGAGGCGCCGTTCCTCCCGATCGGGGTCAACGGCATCGTCGCGGGGGACGAGGGGATCTACGTCGCCAACACCACCGCTGCCAGCGTCGTCCACGTCCCTACCGGACCCGACGGAGCGGCCGGCACACCACATCTGGTCGCCCAAGAGGAGCAGCTCTTCGGTGCCGACGGGATCGCGCTCGACGCCGAGGGGAACGCGTACGTCGCGGTCGCCGTGATTGAGGCGGTCGCGCGCGTCGGACCCGGCGGCACCGTCGAGATCGTCGCCGGGGGCGAGGGACTCGCGTTCCCCTCCGCTCTCGCGTTCGGCACGGCACCGGGTCAGCGGTGTACCCTCTTCGTCACGAACTTCGACGCGGTCGAGGCGCTCACCGGAGGCGACCCCGAACCGAGCCTCGCAGCGCTCGACGTCGGCATCCCGGGCCGTCCGGTCTAGAGCGGAGAGGATCGTCGTAGCCATCCGGACCTATCGGGCGAACGGATTTTCACGCTCCTTCGATTCGCATTCCAGGAGCTGTCGGCTTCTCCGGTGAGCCCTGTGGGTGGAGTGTGATCGGCTCGACGCGAACGTTCGAGGTCGCGAGCGTGCGGCCGGCGATCACGTCCCGACCGTCTCCTCGACCTGCGTGTAGACGAGCACCAGTCCGACGACCGAGAGGCCCGCGCCGAAGGCGAACGGCACCGCGAAGCCGTACGGGACGAGAAAGCCCGCGAGCAGGGGACCGGCGGCGATACCGAAGCCGAACGCCATCGTGAGCACGGCGAGACGCTTTCCGGAGTCGCCACCCGTAGCGAGGTCGCCGGCGAGCGCGAGCGCCGGGGCGAACACCATCGCGCCGGCGACGCCCTGGGCGAACCGGGCTGCGAACATCAGTTCGGAGGTCGGGACGAAGCCCTGGACGAGCGTCGTCGGTCCGAGCAGGAGGAGTCCGGCGAGGAGGAACGGCTTTCGCCCGTACTGATCGCTCGCCCGGCCGATCGGCGTCTGGAGCAACACCTGCGCGAAGATGAACGCCGCGAACTGGATCCCGAACCAGGTCGAGCCCTGATCCAGCAGGGCGTTCACCTGCGGCTGGAGGGTGGCGAACAGCGCGATCGACGTCGCCATGAACAGCGAGGCGAGACCGAGCGTGAACGTCGTGTCGAGCGCCGTCTTCCCCGTCGGGTCGCGCACGGCGATCCGCAGGCGTTTCCGCGAGCGTTCGACCCGGTCCGGGTCGCTCACGAGCACCGCGACGAGGACGAAACTCAGCGCCGCGGTGCCCGCGGCGACGTAGAAGGCGGCGTCGAAGCCGGAGATCGTGAGAGAGAGGACCGAGTACGGCCCCGCCGCGACCACCGCGCCGGCGACGACCGGTCCCGCGCCGAAGCCGATCAGCCGGAAGGTGTTGTAGACGCCCATGTTCCCGCCCCGGTTGCCCGTCGTGGCGAGCTCGTTCACGAGCGCGATCGAGGCCGGAACGATGAACGCCACGGCGATCCCCTGGATCACGCGGATGCCGACGAGCGCGGCGTAGGAGGAGACCACGAGGTAGACGAGGTTCATCGCGGCGAGGATCGCGAGGCCGACGAGGATGAACCGCTGTCGGTGTCCCGTCCGGTCCGAGAGGTAGCCCGTGAGCGGTTGGCTGACGCTGTTGAGCAGGCCGTACATGGAGAGGACGATCCCGATGATCGCGCTCTCGGTGAGCCCGAACGTCCGTCCCGAGACGAGCCCGCTCGCGATGTAGAGCGGGAGGACGATGATGAGAAAGGAGTTGCCGACGCCGTCGGCCATCCGCGCGAACGCGAGCGCGAGCACGCGCCGGTCGACGTCGAAGCCGAGACCTACCATCCGGTTCGGAGTCCGGGAGCGACCCGCTTCACCGTTCCCATCCCGGCGAAGGCTCAAGCCACTCCGTGCTGTATGGAGACGTATGACACGCGAGGTGAAGCTGAGTCGGGTCGAGACGGAGCTCGCAACGCTCTCGTATCCGGTGACACGAGACGACGCGGCGGCCGAACTCGACGACGTGACCGTGTTGTTCGCCGACGGCGAGACGAACCTCGGCGAGGTCGTCTCCGAGACGGGGAGCGACTCGTTCGAGTCGGTCGGTGAACTGGAGTCTGAGGTCTACGGCGCGCTCCCGATCGAGGCGGTGGGCGAACCGGGACAGTCCGAGGGCGAGGGCTGAGCGGGTCGGGAGTGCGATCGGCGCGAATCCGGACGCTTTTAGCTCCCGAACCGGATAGGAGAGCCACTATGGAGTTCTGTGACGAGTGCGGGTCGATGATGCGGGCGAACGAGGAGGCGTGGGTCTGTGGCAGCTGCGGACACGAACAGGCGCGCGACAAAGCGAGCGAGACGACGCTGACCGAGGCCCAGGAGAAGACCGAGGTGATCGAAAGCGGTGCCGAGGGAAGCGGTCTCCCGACGACCGACGCCCGCTGTCCGAACTGCGAGAACGACCGGGCGTTCTGGTACATGCAGCAGATCAGATCGGCCGACGAGTCGGAGACGCGGTTTTTCGTCTGCACCGAGTGCGAGCACAAGTGGCGTGAGGACGACCACTGAGACGGCCGGATAGAGCGGTATCAGGCCCGGGCGAGCTCCTCGAACGCGTCGGCGGCGGTTCGCGTCCCCTTCGAGATGAGCACGTCGCCGCTTCTGATCTCCGCGTCGGCGCCGCCGACCAGCAGCCAGCCCTCGCCCGGTCGCCGGATCGCGATCACGGACATCGTCGACTCCGTCTCCGGGACGCCCCCGACGATCGGCACGCCGTCGAGCGCGCTCCGTTCGTCGACCTCGATCCGGGTGATGATCTCGTCGGACTCCTCGACGGCCATCTGGACGACCGGGTGGACGCCGATCTCCCGCAGGACGCCCTCGCTGATCTCGACGGCGGCGTCGCTGATCACCTC
>SKWB01000075.1 GCA_007129135.1 Halococcaceae archaeon
CGTTTGCTCTCGACCTCCGTCGGCTCGGTCATCAGCGCCTCGGGGACGAACTCCGGCCACTTCGTCGTCGGGGGGTGGACGCCGTAATCGAGCATCCGCTTGGCGACGTCCGCGGCGTCCTGCTCGCCCGCGCTCGCGACGAACTCGTGGTGGAACGGTCCGTTCGGGATCCCGTACTCGATCCGTGAGGCGAGGTAGTTCGCGTTCAACACGGCCTTCGCGCTCGCGTCGCGCAGTCCCTCGTCGCCGAGGCGAGCGATGTAGGCGTAGGCTTTGATCAGCACCAGCCAGTTCCCGGTGTAGCCGTGGACCTTCCCGATGGAGTCTTCCGGCTCGAAGAACTCGTACCCCTCCTCGCTCTCTCTCACCTGCGGCGTCGGGAGGTACGGCTCGAGGTCCGAGACGACACCGACCGGACCCGCGCCCGGACCGCCCCCGCCGTGTGGCGTCGCGAACGTCTTGTGCACGTTGTAGTGCATGATGTCGAAGCCCATGTCGCCCGGGCGCGCACGGCCCAAGAGCGCGTTCAGGTTCGCCCCGTCGTAGTAGAGCAGCCCGCCGACGTCGTGGACCATCCCCGCGATCTCCTCGATCTCGCGCTCGAACAGCCCGAGCGTGTTGGGGTTCGTGAGCATCAGCGCCGCGGTCTGCTCCGAGAGCGCGGCTTCGAGCGCCCCGACGTCCACGCGGCCGTCGTCGCCCGAGGGGAGTTCGACCACGTCGTATCCCCCCAGAGCCGCGCTCGCGAAGTTCGTCCCGTGGGCGCTGTCCGGGATGACGACCTCGGTCCGCTGGTCGGCCTCACCCTTCGCCTCGTGATACGCGCTCGCCAGCAGGATGCCGGTGAACTCGCCAGCCGCACCCGACGGCGGCTGGAGCGTCACCGCGTCCATCCCGCCGATGCGTGCGAGGTAGTCCTGGAGGTCGTAGAGCAGTTTCAGCGTCCCTTGCGTGCTCGCCTCCGACCGATCCGGGTGGACGAGACCCGAGGGAAGCGCCGCGACGTCCTCGGTGAACTTCGGGTTGTACTTCATCGTACAGCTCCCCAGTGGGTACGGCCCGCTTTCGACGCCGTAGTTCATCTGCGAGAGCCGGGTGTAGTGGCGCGCGAGTTCGGGTTCGGTGAGGTCCGGTAGGGTGAGCGAGTCGCGTTTCAGCCCGTTGGGGAGCGGGACGTCGTCGGTCGAGACGCTCTCTCTGTTCTTCTCCGAGAGCAGCGGCTCGTAGCCCTCACTCTCTGGGTCCTCCCACCGCGCCTGGTCGTAGTGAAGCGTCACGCCGCCACCTCCTCGACGGCGGCGACCAGATCGTCGACCGCCCCGGCGTTCGTCTCCGTGACACAGATCTGGACGTGGTCGTCGTCGAGCGCGTGGATCGCGAAGCCTTCCCCCTCGAGTGCCTCCCTGATCGCGTGAGCCGACCGGTCGGTTCGGGCGACGAACTCGCGGAAGTGGTGTCTGTCGTGGACCGGCGCTTCGATCCCGTCGATCGCGTCGAGCCGCTCTGCGAGTTCGAGCGGCAGTTCGATGCAGTCGGTCGCGAGGTCGACCAGCCCCGAGGCACCCAGGCTCGCGGCGTGCATCGCGGTACGAAGGGCGACCCACGCCTGGTTCGTACAGATGTTCGACGTCGCGCGCTCGCGACGGATGTGCTGTTCTCGGGTCTGGAGGGTGAGCGTGTACGTCCGTTTTTCTGCACTGTCCTCGCTCGCCCCGACGAGCCGACCGGGGACCTGCCGGAGGAACTCCTCCCGGGTGGCGAACAGCCCGAGACCCATCCCGTAGCTCGTCGGCATGCCCAGCGTCGCTGCGTCGCCGACGACGACGTCGACGCCCACGTCGGCCGGTCTGGAGAGGACCGAGAGGGCGACCGGGTCCGTTCCCAGAACGAACATCGCGTCGTTCGCGTCCGCGAGCTCCCCCAGCTCCCCGAGTCGTTCCTCGATCGTCCCGCGTACCGTCGGGTTCTCGGCGTAGAGCATCACGACCTCCTCGTCGACGGACTCCGAGAGCGCCTCGACGTCGGCGTTCGCGTCGTCGGTCGGGTAGCTCTCGACTGCGAGTCCCGCCCCGTCCGCGTAGTTCTCGAGCACCGATCGGCATCCCTCGCGGAGCAGGTCCGGGACGAGCACGCGGTGGCCGCTCGTTCCCCGCACCCGGTCCGCGAGCGTCGCGGCCTCGCCGAGCGCGGTCGCGGCGTCGTGCATCGAGCAGTTCGCCACCTCCAGGCCCGTCAACTCGACCAGCATCGACTGGTACTCGAAGAGCACCTGGAGAAAGCCCTGGGTGAGTTCGGGCTGGTACTGGGTGTAGCTCGTGAGGAACTCCTGTCGGTCCGCGACGTGGTCGACCAGCGACGGGACGTAGTGGTCGTAGTGACCGCGGCCGAGGAACTCCGTGAGGTCGTCGTTCCGGCCGAGCGTCCGTCCCAGTTCCTCTCTGATCTCCCGCTCGCCCCTCGGGTCGATATCGAACTCGCCGTCGAAGCGTACGCTCTCGGGGATGTCGAAGAGCTCCTCCTCGTCGTCCGCGCCGACCGCCGAGAGCATCTCGTCGACCTCCTCGGCCGTGTGCGGCGCGAACGGACTGCCCTCCGTCCGGCTCATCGGACCCCTCCGATCCGCCCGCCGTGTCCGTGGTCGTCCATCACACGATACGGTTACGACCGCGAGTATATGATAACGGTGGTTGGGCTCAGGCGATCTGCTCGCCGTAGGCCTCCGGACTGAGCAGCGCGTCGAGTTCGTCGGGGTCGTCGACGTCGATCTCGATCATCCACCCCTCGCCGTAGGGGTCGTCGTTGACGAGTTCGGGCTGGTCCGCGACCGCCTCGTTCACCGCCGAGACCGTGCCCGAAACCGGCGCGTAGAGGTCCGACACCGCCTTGATCGACTCGACGACGCCGAACGCCTCCTCCTGACCGACCTCCTCGCCCTCGGCGGGGAGTTCGACGAACACCACGTCGCCGAGTTCGTCCTGCGCGAAGTCGGTGATGCCGACGCGCACCGTTCCGTCGTCCTCGCGTGCCCACTCGTGGCTCTCCAGAACTCGCAGGTCGTCCGGTATCTCGAAACTCATACTCCCTCCACGAAACGGGGGGACTCAACCCTTGCCCTTTTTTCCTCGCCACGGATCCGTACTGCTACTTCGGTACCAGGTTCGGCCACCTCGCTCGGGACGTAGCCGAGGCCGATCGGCTCGCCGAGCGTGGGACTCATCGTCCCGCTGGTCACCTCCCCGACGTCCGCCCCGTCGTGGACGATCGGATAGCCGTGACGCGGGATCCCCCGCTCTTCGAGTGCGACACCGACGAACAGCGCCGCCGGACCTTCCTCCCTCTCGCGTGCGAGCGCGTCGCGGCCGACGAACTCGGTCTCCAGGTCGACCGCGAAGCCGATTCTGCCCTGGAACGGCGTTCGGGGGTTCTCCGTGGGGTGGAAGTCCTGCCCGGAGAGGAGAAAGCCCGACTCCATCCGGAGGGTATCGCGCGCGCCGAGTCCGCAGGGCTGGCACTCCAGCGCGCCCCAGACCGTCTCCGCGTCGTCCCACGGACAGAGCACCTCGTAGCCGTCCTCGCCCGTGTAGCCCGTCCGCGCGAGGAGGCAGTCGGCACCCTCGATCGTCCCCTCTACGAACGCGAACCGCGAGGTCTCGGAGAGCTCCTCGTCGGCGGCCCCGTCGACGAGCGCCGGTGCCTCGGGGCCCTGTACCGCGTACATCGCCCACCCTTCGGTCTCGTTCTCTACGTCGCAGTCGAGACCCCACTCCTCTCGGTGCTCGACCCACCGCGACTCCATCTCCTCGTCGTGGCCCGCGTTCGGGATGAAGAGGAACTCCTCCTCGCCGAGCCGGTAGAAGACGGTGTCGTCGAGCATGATCCCCTCGTCGTCCGTGATCGCGGCGTACCGGGCGCGACCGACCGGCATCTCCACCGCGTCGTTCGTCGTGAGCCGGGTCATCAGCGCCGCGGCGTCAGGCCCGGAGACGCGGATCTCTCCCATGTGCGAGACGTCGAAGATCCCCGCTTCCTCGCGGACCGCCGCGTGCTCCTCTTTTATCGAGTCGAACTCGACCGGCATGTCCCAGCCACCGAACTCGATCACCCGCGCGCCACTGGCCTCGTGGGTGGCGGCGAGCGGCGGATTGCGTGCCATGGCCCCACGCTCGACCGCCAGCGTCTAAGGGTTTCGTATCCGGGTCCCTGTGATCGCCTTCCGACCGTACACCGCGGGCCGGTATACGAAACCCGTCACGACGGAGCTTCAGCGATCGCGGGTGGAGCCCACCCACCGTCGAGAACCACAGTCGACGGTGACGGAGACGTCTCGAGAGGGTTTCACCCGGGTGCGTTTCGACGTCCTGTCTCCCGAACGCGACACCCACAGGAGGTCACGCCGCGTCTGCCCTACGGTGCCGGCACGCCCGCGATGGTGGGCGTTGCGTACGCATCGAGACCGCGGTCCTGCTCCCCGTCACGGCGCTCGCCACCGGCCTCGTGTTTCGTCCGGAGGATCGCCACGACGAGGCCGAACGCTACGAACTGTCGCCGGGTGATCTCGTCCGGATCGGTCCGGACACAGTCCGGAGCGTCCACAACGAGAGCGAAGGGGACCGGAGCTGGCTCACGTGCGGGGCACCCCCTCTCGGGACCGTCGACGATTTCGGCGAGTATCGGGTGCCCGACGGAGAGGTGTAGGTGACGCTCGGGAAGGCGGGTTCCGCGGAGGACGGTGACGAGAGGCGTCACCGTACAGATTACTTCGGGAATCGGGAGACGCTAGCGGTCGGACCCGTCTCGGAAGCGAGTCGCGGTAGGCGATCGTGGGGTTTCCCGACGAGTACGGGGGACACGCCGGGGTGATACACCGCCCGTAACGATATGAAATCGGATCGGGGAGGACGAGTATCGGTCCCGGACGGATCCGATGGGCTTTCGGCGACGACCGGACTGGGCGTGGTATGAAACGGTTTCTAGAGCGAGCGATCGATCTCGAACGGACCCACCGGGTGGGGCTGTTCGTCGACGGCCCGAACGTCCTCAGGGAGGAGTTCGACGTCGACCTCGACGACGTCCGGGCGGCCGGCGAGCGCTTCGGCACCCTCGCGATCACCCGGCTCTACCTCGACGAACACGCGACGCCGGGGCTGATCCAGGCGGGCGAGGCCCGCGGCTTCGAGGTCGTGATCACGAGCGGCGACGTCGACGTCAGGCTGGCGATCGACGCGACCGAACTCGTCTGCGAGGGGACGTTTGAGACGCTCGTGATCGTCTCGCGGGATACGGATTTCAAACCCGTCGTCGAGCTCGCCGGCCGCAGAGGCGTCGAGACGGTCGCGGTCGCACCCGGACTGCACGGACGCTCCGACGCGCTCGCGAACGCGGCGAACGAGGCGGTCACGCTCGGCGAGTGAGAGCGTTTTTGAGCGGCGCGGTCCGAGAGCGGACATGAGCGAGTTCGAGTCGCCGGTCCTCGACAACCACCTCCATCTCGATCCGGAGCACGGCCGCGGAATCGAAGCCGTGAAAGAGTTCGCCCGCACGGGCGGGACCCACCTCCTCGTCGTCAACAAGCCCTCCTGGCACCTCGGTGACCTCCCCACGGGGAGAGACTCGTTCGAGGGGGTCTTCGAGACGACGATCGAGGCGGTCAGGGAGGCCACCGAGGAGCTTCCCGGCCGCGCGTGGCCTGTGCTTGGCGTCCACCCCGCGCTCGTCTCACAGCTCGTAGAGGCGGGATCGACGCCCGAGGAGGCGGCGGAGGTCATGCGTATGGGGATCGACCTCGCGGCGGAGTACGTCGGATCTGGCCGCGCGCTCGCGCTCAAGTCCGGCCGACCACACTACGAGGTGAGTGAGGAGACCTGGGAGGCCTCGAACGACGTCCTCCGTCACGCGCTCGCGCGTGGTGCCGAGCGCGACTGCGTCGTTCAGCTACACACCGAGTCGAGCGAGGACCTCACGGAGATCACCGACTGGGCGGTCGAGCGTGGCCTCGCGCGCGAGAGGGTCGTGAAACACTTCGCCTCGGGCACCCTCGAGGGGCCGACGCCGAGCGTGATCAGCCGGAAAGGGGAGCTCCGGACGGCAGCGGAGCGGGGGGAGCCGTTCCTGATGGAGACCGACTTCATCGACGATCCCGACCGGCCGGGTGCGGTGTTGGGTCCGAAGACCGTCCCGAGGAGGGTGGCGTGGCTCCGCGAGGAGGGCTACGGGGGAGCGATCGAGACGGCGCACGTCGAAACCCCGAGACGGCTCTACGGTATCGATACCCTGGCCGAACTCGCGTAGAGAAAGGACTTTGACGCCACGTCCGCTCTCCACTCCTATGAGCACCCCACCGGAGGCGTTCTACTCGGAAGAACGGTGGCAGAACTGGATCGACCGGATCGAAGCCGAGGACCTGGACCCCGAAGACGAGAGCTCCGCGCGGCTCCTGTTGAACCTGCAGGACGACGCCGCCATCGCGGTCGCGAAGGTCCTGTCGGCCTACGAGGAGGGGACGGTCGAGGAAGACGAGGCGATGGCCGAACTCGCGGAGATCAGGGAGATCGTCCTCGCGGAGCCAGGGATCGAGGACGAGGAGACCGCCTTCCTGATCGACGGCGTGCAGACCAGCCTCCTCTGTGTCTTCGCCGCCGCCGAGGAGTTCGTCGCCGCCGGGCCCGTCGAGGAGGGCGAGCCCCACGCCTACGTCCAGGCCGCCGCCGACGCCGAGGCCGAAGAGGAGTTCGACGCGGCGCTCGCCTACTGCGTCCAGGCCGGGACGCTGATCATCGACGGCCAGGACCTCGACTTCGAGGTGCTCGGCGAGGTCGAGTACGGGTTGGTCTCCGAGTGGGTCAACGGCCTCGACAGCCTCCAGAGCGCCGTCCGCGACCCGGAAGTCATCGAAGAGGAGTAGGGCCCGGTACTCCATTCGACGCGTGTCGAAGTATCTATCGACAGAGGGAAATAGCGACGGCCCGCCTGTCGAGCTATGACCGAGGTCGGCATCGACGCGATCGAGATACGTACCGGCAAGCTCAGACTCGACCTCCCCGGGGAGTTCGCGCCGGTGAAAGGCGACGATCCCGAGAAGTACACGAAGGGGCTCGGCCTCTACGCGAGTTCGTTCCCCGACGTCTACGAGGACATCGTGACGATGGGGGCGAACGCCGCCTACGAACTGATGCGCCGGGAGGGGCTCGTCCCCGAGGACATCGGCCGGATCGACGTCGCTACCGAGAGCGCGTTCGACCACTCGAAGCCCGTCTCGACGTACATCGCGGGCTGTCTGGAGAAGGTCTTCGACGGGGACTTCCACCACGCCAACAAGGGTGAGCGGAAGTTCGCCTGCGTCGCGGGCACCCAGTCGATCGACGACGCCTACAACTGGATCAAGGCGGGGAGGAACCGGGACCTGGCGGCCCTGGTGATCGCCACCGACACCGCGCTCTACGCCCGGAACGATCCCGGCGAGGCCACCCAGGGCGCGGGCGCGGTCGCGATGCTGATCGACGAGGAGCCGGACATCGTGAGCCTCTCGACCGAACAGGGGTACGGCAGCGCAGACGAGACCGACTTCCTCAAGCCGAACCAGCAGTTCCCCTCCGTCGACGGCAAACGCTCGGTACAGGTCTACCTCGCCCGGATGCGCGAGGCGCTGGAGGACTACGAGTCGATGGTGGGGAGGACCCACCCCGACGACTTCGCCTACATCCCGTTCCACACGCCCTTCCCCGGGATGGTCCGGAAGGCCGCGCTCTTCGGCTACCGCCACATGATACGGGACACCGAGATCGAGGACGCTCTCGCCGACGATATCGGCCGCCAGCCCCGCGTCGAGGACTACGAGTACGACGAGGAGTTCACCGAGGCGATGACCGTCTACATGGACGACCTCAAACGGACCGAGGCGTACCAGGAGTGGTACGACCGGGTGATCGACCCGACGCTCACCATC
>SKWB01000169.1 GCA_007129135.1 Halococcaceae archaeon
AAGCGGGAGGCGGAGCTCCGCGAGGAGTACAGGGAGGACATCGACGTCCGGCGGATGGCGAGCGAGGTGGTGATCGACGAGGTGATCCCGCCGAGCGACCTGCGCGAGGAGCTCTCGAAGCGGTTTTCGTTCTACGAGACGGTCGAGAAGCGGCGGCCGGAGAAGAAACACGGGACCGTTCTCTAGCCTTTCCGAGCAGTTAAGGGTGGGCCACAGTCGGCGTATGCGCTGGTTAGCAATGACCCCCTCCGTCGTAGCGGACCTACCCGGCGTGGGGACCACCATGGAGACCGAAACCGCGACCGACCGAACGGGACGGGGCAGGGTCGAGGGCTACTACGCAGTGCTCGCCCGCCACGAGCGAGGGCTCTGGGTCCTCGTCCTCCTGGCGGCGCTCGCCGACGTCCTCCTCACGTACCACGGCCTCCAGATCGGGCTGACGGAGGCGAACCCGGTCGCCCGGGGCGCGATCGAGGGCTACGGCTACTGGACGATGCTCGCGCTCAAGGGGGGAGCGCTCGCGGTCGGTGTCGCCTGTTGGGTGGCGCTTCCCGACCGCTTCTCGCCCGTGATCCCCCTCGGACTCGCGATCCCGTGGGTCGTCGCCTCGCTGATCAACCTCACGCTGATACTCGTCGTGAGCTAGCGCCACGCTCTTTACTCCGTCAGCCAGATGGTGGGTATGATCGCCGCCGGCCAGAAGGCCCCCGACCTCTCGCTTCCGGGTGTCCGGGGCCGCGAGGCCCACGTCTACGACCTCCACCGCGAGATAGAGCCCGGCCGCGCCGTCCTCTGTTACTTCTATCCGGCCGACTTCACCCCCGTCCCGACGGCGGAGCTTCGAGCGCTCGAAACCGCCGGCTGGGACGGCTCCGACCTCACGATCTGGGGGATCTCGGGGGACTCCATCTTCGCTCACGCCGCCTTCGCCGAGGAGTACGCCCTCTCGTTCCCCCTGCTCTCGGACTTCCACGCCGGTGGGGCGGACGCCTACGGTCTCGCCTACGACGACTGGGAGCTACACGGCCCGGCCCCGAAACGCGGGCTCGTGCTCGTCGACACGGACTGGGAGGTCCGGTACACCTGGTCGGCCGACGACGCGTTCGAGCCCGAGAGGGAGCCGTTCGCGGCCGTCTCCGGTGAGTTGGAGGCGCTGCTCGGTCGGGAGTTCGATCCGGCCAGGCCGAGGTACGATCCCGAGCAGTGATCACTCCGGCCGCTTCAGCGAGAGCACGGTCCGATCGAACTCGCAGACGAGCGTCTCCTCCTGGTCGAACGCCTCGACGTGCATCGTGACGACTCCGCGCTCGCCGTCGCTGGTCTCGCGTTTCTCCGTCACCGTCGAGCGCGCGCGGATCGTGTCCCCGTGAAAGACGGGTGCGGGGTGTGAGACGTCGTCGTAGGAGAGGTTGGCGACGATCGTTCCGTCGGTCGTCTCCGGGATCGAGACGCCGACGGCGAGGCTCATCGTGTAGAGGCCGTTGACGAGGCGCTCGCCGAAGTCGGTCCCCGACGCGAACTCCTCGTCGAGGTGGAGCGGCTGCTGGTTCATCGTCATGTCGCAAAAGCGCTGGTTGTCCGCCTCGCTCACCGTTCGGCGTCGCTCGTGCTCGATCGTCTCGCCGACCGTGAACTCCTCGTAGTAGAGCCCTGGCATGGCGGTGACACTCTCGCCTCGCGAAAAGCCGTGTCGGTTCAGGGTGAGTCGGTGACGATCGCGTCGGCTTCGACCTCGACCAGCATCTCGGGATCGATCAGCGCGCTCACCTCGACCATGCTCGTCGCGGGGCGGATCTCGCCGAAGGCCGCGGCGTGTGCCTCGCCGATAGGCTCCCACTCCTCGATGTCGACCACGAACAGCCGGGTCCGGACCACGTCCGAGAGGCCTGCCCCTGCCTCGGAGAGCGCGCACTCGACGTTCTCTAGCGCTCGCTCGGTCTGCGCGTACGGGTCGTCGATCCCGACGAGATCGCCCTCCTCGTCGGTCGCGGTCGTCCCGGAGACCGCCACGTGCGGCCCGACGCGGACGGCCCGCGAGTAGCCGACTCTCGACTCCCACTCCGTCCCGCTCGACACCGTCGTTCGTTCCATGGGTGTGAAACACGATCCCACCAGGTGGTCGTTTCGCTGCCGATCGGTCCCGCCCGCGTGATCGGGTTTCAAGCGGTCTGCTCTCGTCTTTCCCCCATGCTCAGACGAAGCGTCATGTTCACGCCGGGCGACCGCCCGGAGATGCTGCGGAAGGCACCCGGTGCGGGTGCGGACACGGTCGTCTTCGACCTCGAGGACGCGGTCGCTCCGTCCCGAAAGGGAGAGGCGAGGAAGGCCGTCGGGGAGGTGCTCTCCGACCCCGAGTTCGAGCCCGACTGCGAGGTCTGTGTGCGGGTCGCGGAGCCCGGAGAGGACCTCCCCGTGGTGCTCGACGGGACGGCCCCGGACAGCCTGATGCTCCCGAAGGCGACGGGTAGGGAGGACGTCGAGGCCCTCGCGTCGCTGGCGAGCGAACTCGGCGAGTCGCTTCCCGTGATCGCGCTGATCGAGAGCGCGGCCGGCGTGCTCGTCGCCCCGGAGGTGGCCGCGGCGGAGGCGACCGACGCGCTCTGTTTCGGGGCCGAGGACCTCGCGGCGGACGTCGGGGCCACCCGAACGTCGGACGGGACGGAGGTGCTCTACGCGCGCGAGCGGGTCGTGATCGCCGCGAGCGCGGCGGGGGTCGACGCGATCGACACGGTCTACACCGACATCGAGGACACCGACGGACTCGCCGCCGAGACACGGTTCGCGGCGGGTCTGGGCTACGACGGGAAGATGGCGATCCACCCCACGCAGGTCGGGCCGATCCACGAGGCGTTCGCGCCGACCGAGGAGGAACTGACGTGGGCCGAACGCGTGCTCGCAGCGCGAGAGGCGGCCGACCGGGAGGGCCGGGGCGTCTTCCGGATCGACGGCGAGATGATCGACGCGCCGCTGATCGCGCGTGCCGAACGGCTCGTCGAGCGGGCGGCCCGCGACCAGTAATATAAGGAGATCTGTATCACCTAGAGAGGGTGGTATGGTACGTATTTCGACACGGTTAAACCGGTCTCGGCTGTCGTCGTAGGTAATGTCAGAGCAGGCCAACCCGTTCGAGAGTCTCCAGGAGCAGATAGACGACGCGCTCGGCCACGGGGAGGTGGGCGACGACGTCGCCGAGCGTCTCAAACATCCCGAGCGGGTCCTCGAGACCAACCTGACGGTCCGGATGGACGACGGCTCGCTCGAACGGTTTCCGGCCTACCGTTCGCAGTTCAACGGCGACCGCGGCCCGTACAAGGGCGGGATCCGGTACCACCCTGGGGTCACCCGCGACGAGGTGAAGGCGCTGTCGGGGTGGATGGTCTACAAGTGCGCGGTCGTCGACATCCCCTACGGCGGCGGGAAGGGGGGTATCCAGATCGACCCCCGGGAGTACTCGGAGACCGAACTCGAACGGGTCACCCGCGCGTTCGCGACGGAGCTCCGGCCCTTCATCGGCGAGGACGTCGACATCCCCGCGCCTGACGTCAACACCGGCCAACGGGAGATGAACTGGATCAAGGACACCTACGAGACGCTCGAGAACACGACCGCACCGGGAGTAATCACCGGCAAGGCGCTCGAGAGCGGCGGCAGCGAGGGCCGCGTCGAGGCGACGGGTCGGTCGACGATGCTCACCGCCCGTGAGGCGTTCTCCTACCTCGACCGCGAGATCGAGGACGCGAGCGTCGCGGTGCAGGGCTACGGCAACGCCGGCTGGATCGCCGCGAAGCTCCTGGAGGACCTCGGCGCGCGGGTCGTCGCCGTCAGCGACTCCTCCGGGGCGATCTACGACGAGGACGGGCTGGACACCCGCGCGGTTCGCGAGTTCAAGGACGAGACCGGCTCGGTGAGCGGCTTCGAGGAGGCGAGCGAGGAGTTCGGCGGGGAGGAACTGCTCACGCTGGACTGCGACCTGCTGATCCCCGCGGCGCTCGAGAACGCCATCGACGAGGAGCTCGCCCACGACGTGCGGGCGGACGTGATCGTCGAGGCGGCGAACGGCCCGCTCACCCCCGGGGCGGATCGGGTGCTCGAAGAGAGCGACGTCCACGTCTTCCCCGACATCCTCGCGAACGCGGGCGGCGTGACGGTGAGCTACTTCGAGTGGGTCCAGAACCGCCAGCGCTTTCACTGGACCGAAGAGCGCGTGAACGACGAACTCGAACGGGTGATCGTCGAGGCGTTCGACGACCTCACGGCGGCCTACGAGGAGAAGGAGCTGCCGAGCTTCCGGATGGCCGCCTACGTCGTCGCCATCGAGCGCGTCGTCCGGGCGTTCGAAGAGGGCGGCGTCTTCCCCTGAAAGCCCTCACGCGCGCTTGGCAGCGCGCGTTCGCCCTTTCAATGTCCGCCAGGCACCGCCAGTATGTGCGCCGCGCGGGTCCGCGCGACGCGCCGGGCGAGCCAGCCCTCCCCCGTTCGGCTCGCGGGCGCGGAGCGCCACGCGAGCCGAGGCCGCCGTTCGAGCGAGTATGGACACCTCCAGTCAGCCGAGCCCGCGGTAGGTTCCACTTCTGAAGGCTTCAAGAGCCTCCACGTGACAGGGGTGGTATGGAGTTCACGTACCCGTGGGGATTCAACTCGCGACGCTCTGCACCGATGGCCACGAACGGCATGGTCGCGACGAGCCACCCGCTCGCGGCGAGAGCCGGTGTGAAAGTGCTCGAAGACGGCGGGACGGCCGCCGACGCCGCCGTCGCCACCGCGGCGGTGCTGAACGTCGTCGAGCCGCACATGACCGGTATCGGAGGGGATATGTTCGCGCTCACCCAGTTCGACGAGCGCTACGAGGCGCTCAACGGCAGCGGACGCGCCCCGGAAGCGGCGGAGATCGAGACCTACCGCGAGCGAACCAACAACGTCGGCGACGACGGCGAGCCCAGGATGCCCGAGGACGGCGGCATGCCCGTGACGACGCCCGGGGCGCTCGACGGCTGGAAGACGCTCGTCGACAGGTACGGGACCTTCGAACTCGCGGAGCTGCTCGCCCCGGCGGCCGAGTACGCCCGCGAGGGCTTCCCGGTCACCGAGTACATCTCGCGGCAGTGGGCGAACGCCGCGGACCGGGTAGAGCAGTTCGACGAGAGTGCAGAGACCTTCCTGCCGAACGGCGAGGCCCCCGCCCCTGGCCAGCGCTTTTCCAACCCGGCGTTCGCCGAGAGCCTGGAGACGATCGCCGAGGAGGGGATCGAGGCGCTCTACGGCGGCGAGGTCGGCGAGGCGATCGTCGAGACGGTGCGGGACCACGGCGGGACGCTCTCGCTCTCGGACCTCGAAGCCCACGAGAGCGAGTGGACCGAGCCGATCAGCACGGAGTACGGGGGCGTCGAGGTGCTCGAGCACCCGCCGAACGGCCAGGGGATCGTCGCGCTCGAGGCGCTCAACATCGCCGAGGAGTTCGACCTCGCGGCCGACGTCGGAAACGAGGAGCGGTTACACACCTTGATCGAGGCGACGAAGATCGCCTTCGCCGACGGCCACGCCCACGTCACCGACCCGGAGTTCGCCGACGTCCCCACCGAGACGATGCTCTCACCCTCTTACGCCGCCGAGCGGGCGACCGAGATCGGTCCCGAGGCGGGCGAGTACGGCGCGCGGGCCGGAGAGCACGCGAACACGGTCTACCTCACGGCCGTCGACGGCGACGGCAACGCCGTCTCGTTCATCAACAGCGTCTACATGGGCTTCGGGAGCGCGCTCACCGCGGGCGGGTTCGCGCTCCAGAACCGCGGTCACTCGTTCAGCCTCGACCCGGGTCATACGAACGCGCTCGAGGCCGGTAAGCGGCCGTTCCACACGATCATCCCCGCGATGCTCAGAGAAGAGGGCGAGTTCCGCGCCTCCTGGGGCGTGATGGGCGGGTCGATGCAGCCACAGGGACACCTCCAGGTCGTCGCGAACCTCGTCGACTCGGGGCTCAACCCACAGACCGCGCTCGACGCGCCCCGGTTCCGGTTCACGGAGGGCAAACGCGTCGCGCTGGAGACGAACCGACTCACGAAACAGACCGTCTCGGGGCTGCTCGAGCGCGGCCACGACCTGATCGACGAGGACACGTTCCTCGGCGAGGGCGGACACTTCGGCGGGGGCCAGTTCGTCTACCGCGACCCCGAGGGGACGCTGATCGGCGGCTCGGACCCGCGTCGCGACGGCCAGGCGATCGGGTTCTAGAGGGGATCAGAGCCGGATCGTCGAGGCGCCCGAGGAGAGCGCCTCGTCCAGTACGTCCGCACCGAGCTCGTCGACCGGTCGCGGGGGATGGGGGTCAGTCGGCGGCGACCGTATCCGCCGCTGCCACCACCCGACGTCGTGCCACTCGCCGTCCTTGTAGCCGACGTCCTGGTACACCCCGATGGCTTCGAACCCCATCGACTCGTGGAGGCCGACGCTCGCGGGGTTCGGGAGGGTGACGCCGGCGTAGGCACCGACGTGGCCCTGCAGTTCGAGGATCGCGAAGAGCGAGCCGTAGAGCCCACGAGCGACGCCCCTCCGGTGGTAGTCTCCGTCGACGTAGACCGACGTCTCGACCGACCACCGGTAGGCCTCGCGGCTCCGCACGGGCTTGGCGTATGCGTAGCCGACGACGCCTCCCTCGAGTTCGCAGACGAGCCAGGGGTCCCGTTCGAGGACGGCCTCCATCCGATCGCGTATCTCCGCCTCGCTCGGGACCTCGAGTTCGAACGAGATCGGCGTCTCTCGCACGTATTTGCCGTATATCCGTTCGATCGAGGACGCGTCAGGGAGTTTTGCCATCCGAATGTCCGCCATCAGCTCGTATTCACTGACGGTCGTATAGTAGGTTCCGGAGCCCGGTCGCCGATCGAATTCGGCGATTCATACCCGGCAAAAAGAGGTTAGAGCCCGAGTTCGCGCCCGATCACGAGGTGTTGGATCTCGCTGGTTCCCTCGCCGATCTCCATCAGCTTCGCGTCGCGGTAGAAGCGCTGGGGCGCGAAGTCGGTGGTGTAGCCGTAGCCGCCGAGCACCTGCACGGCGTCCTCGGCCACCTCGCGGGCGGCCTCCGAAGCGTCGAGTTTCGCGAGCGAACTCGAGGTGGTGACGTCCTCGCCGCCGTCGTACATCGTCGCGGACTTGTGCGTGAGCAGTCGCGCACGCTCGGTCTTCCGGTACATCCCGACGATCATGTCGCGCACCGCGTCGAACTTCGAGATCGGCTTTCCGAACTGCTCGCGCTCTCTGGCGTACTCGTGTGCGGCCTCGTAGGCCCCCTGTGCGAGGCCCGTCGAGAGCGCGGCGATCGAGATCCGGCCCCCGTCGAGGGTCTTCATCGTCTGCGGCCAGCCTTCGCCGACCTCGCCGAGCAGGCGGTCTTCGGGCAGCCTGACGTCGTCGAGGGCGATCTCACAGGTCGGCGAGGCGTTGAGCCCCATCTTCTCCCAGATCGTCGTCACCTCGAAGCCGTCGTCCTCGCGCGGGTCGACGATGAACGTCGAGATGCCGTCGTAGCCCGCCTCGGGGTCGGTCACCGCTTTCACGAGCACGGAGCCGGCCTCACTCGCGTTCGTGATGAACTGCTTCGTGCCGTTCAGCACCCACTCGTCGCCGTCTCTCACGGCATGGGTATCCATCCCCGAGGCGTCGGATCCCGAGCCCGGTTCCGTAAGCGCCCACGCGCCGATCTCCTCGCCGGTCGCGAGCGGGTGGAGCCAGCGCTCTCTCTGCGCTTCGGTCCCGAACAGCTCGATCGGTTTCGAGGCGAGGCTGACGTGGGCGGCGTACGAGAGCCCGATCGACCCGGAAACCCGGCCCAGCTCCTCGGTGACGACCGCGTACATGAGCTGATCACCGCCGAGGCCGCCGT
>SKWB01000375.1 GCA_007129135.1 Halococcaceae archaeon
ACGCGATTCAGAGACCGGCGGAGCGCTCGGGCCGCCGATCGACCGTCCCCGCCCGTGCCACCCCGCCCAGGAGTTCGATCTCGTGGCCTGGTCGGTCGGCACAGCTCCTCGCCCCGCCGACCGTCCGGATCTCACCCTCGTCCGAGACGTAGACCGGCGCGATCCGCCCGCAGGACCGACACCGACCGACGCCTTTCGTCCGGTCGTCGTGGACCGATCCCATCGCTAGATCCCTCCGCCAGCGGTTGGGTCGGTTCCGACCGCGCCGCCCCGTTGGAGGCTGCGGGCGGTCGTACAGTGGAGACAGCCGTCGATTCGGTCGTCGTTGTCGCCGAAGACCCGGGCGAACTCGGGGGTGACGAACCGGTCACACGAGTTACAGAGTGGCATTCGTATCAGGTAAACGTACTTCCCGGCGGACCCTGGTAACCCCTCGGCCTGCAGATTCGGGGCCGGACGCGAGCGTGACCGCTCCGACACACGGGCGCTCTACCAGGCGTCTCCCGATCGGCGTCAGTGGACGAGGACCGTGCGGGACCGACTACCTCCGGAACCTGTACGTCGATACAGACTCCTCCGGAAAAGGAGGGGTCGTCTCCACGGCCGACTCACCCATCGCCTCGGGCGGTCGATCCTCGCTCGGTGGGCTCCCCCGAGCGGGGGCTCAGAAGTCGCTGACGAGGTCGGCGAACTCCTCGACCGGGATGAGCTCTTTCGTCTCGGTCGAGAAGCCGTAGCTTCCGATCGTGATGGCGGCCTGTGCCGCCGCGTCGCGGTCGGGCGCGTCGATGATGAGCACGAAGTCCACGTCGCCCAGGACGGCGTACGAGCGGACGACCTCCGTGTCGAACTCCTCCAGTTTCTCGTGGAGGTCCCCCCAGAGACCGGCGAGCTCCTGGGCGTTCTGGACGTGATCGTCGATCGTCACCTGGACGAGGTACTCGGCCATACCCGTGAGACGAGATCCGGGGGTGATGCCGCTTTCGAAGCCGGCGGTTCCCATACACACCGGAGGGTTTTCTACGGGGGTGAGAGCGATAGAGCTAACCTGATCGCCGAGCCACGGCGACCATGCCCGACTCGCTCCTCCTCCAGGTCCTCATCGGGGTCTACGTCGGCGTGCTCACGGGGGTGTTGCCGGCGCTCGTCTCCTGGGCGCTCGGCTTCACCTTCCGGTACGTGACCGGGGTGACGATCCCCGGTCTGGCGGTCGTCGCGGTCGGTGCGGCGCTCGCGGGGATCTCCGGCGGTCTCCTCGGCCTGCTCGACCCCGGGATCGCGGACACGCCGGTCGCGGTGACCGCGGTGCTCATCGTCCTGATGGCGTCGCTCTGGGCGCACGACCAGGGCGACAAGACGGCGGCGGAGGTCCCGAGACGGTTCACGCTCGCCACGATCAGGGACCGGACCCTACCGACGGAGCTCGTAGAGCGCGTCGGCGGCTTCGGTGAGGTGAGCATCGAGGTCGAGACGATCGAGGAACACACCGAGAGAGCGCTCTCCGAGGAGCTACGCGGGGCGATCGTCGGCGAGCGGTTCCGGTTCCCGGCGGACCTGACCGTGGGGGAGATCGAAGGCCGACTCGCCGATCGCCTCGCGGCGCGCTACGAGCTCGCGGACGTCTCCGTCTCGATCGACGGACGCGGGCGCGCGACCCTCCTCGCCGCACCCGCGGGCGCGCGGCTCTCGCGGCGACTCCGGGAGGGACAGCGCGCGGTCGTGGTCCGGACGCTCGTTCCGCCGGGGCTCGCCCGGGGCGACGAGGTCCGCGTCGAGGAGGCCGACCTCACCGCGACGGTCCTGAGCGATCCACCCACCGAAGACGAAGAGGACGGGGAGCTCGGGAGGGTGGCGCTGGGTGTCACACGGTCGGCCGAGCGGGCGCTCCTCGGCAGGGAACGAGTGGAGGTTCACGTGCTCCCGCGCGGAGACCGCCCGGTCGAGGCGTTCGCGACCGCGCTCCGTCGAACGGGTCGCGAGATCGGTCGGGTTCGACTCTCGAACGCCGAGCACCGAGCGGCGGTGGCGAGCGCCGTCGAGTCGAACGACCTCGCAGTGCTCGCGGTTCGCCGTCCGGACGGCAGGCTCTGCGGAGAGCTCACGGAGGGCGACGCCGCGGAGGTGTTCCTCGCCGGGTCGCGGGAGGCACTGCGCTCCGTCCGGGGGGGGAGAGCGTGAGCGCGGTCGTCGAGGCCGTCCGGATACTCGGTCTCGCGGCGCTCTCGGGGGTCGTCGCGGCGGGGGTAGCCGTCGGCTGGCGGTGGTACACGAGGGATCGGCTCCCGGGTCGGCTCGCGGTGCTCGTCGGTCTCTCCGCGGTGGCGCTCGTGCTGAACTCGGTCGTCGCGCTCTCGCAGTTCATCGACGTCGGACCGGCCCCGCTCTCGGTCACGCGCGCGCTGCTCACCGTCGGAACCTTCGTGACCGCGGGGGTGACCGCGCTCGTCGGTCGAAAGCTCGGCGACCGGTTCGCACGCGACTCGACGGCGCTCGTCGGCGCGCGCGACGTCGACGGCGAGGTCAGTCCGCTCGTGACGACGGTCGGACGGCTGATCGCGGTCGACCTCCCCACACCGATCGAGGACGCCGAGGGCTACGAGCCGATATCGGAGGATCGGAAGGCGACGCTCGCGGGCAAGACACTGCTCTTCCCGCGCGGCCTCACGGTCGCGGAACTCGAGAACAGGATCGAGACACGGCTCCGCGAGGACTACGGCGTCGGCTACACGGACCTCTCGGTCGAGTCCGACGGCACGATCACGCACCTCGCGGTCGGACGGCGGGTCTCGGGCCTCGGTGCCTCGCTCCCCACCGGAACGGTCGCGGTCGCGGTACGGGCCGACCCGGGACTCGACTCCGGACCGGGCGACAGGGTCGCCCTCTGGACCGAGGGAGCGGAGCCGACACGGATCTGTACGGGGGAGATACGTGGCCGCTCCGGGGACGTGGTGAGCCTCGCGGTCGAGCGCGAGACGGCGGCGGAACTCGACCCCGAGAAACGGTATCGCCTCGTCACGCTCCCACCGCGGGAGCGGGTCGATCGGGACCTCGCATTGCTGTTCGAGCGGGCGGGCTGGCGCTTCGAGGCTCGCACGATCGGGGGCGACGGGGAGGGGCGCGCTGTCGGGTCGTTCGAAGGACGCGTCGTCGCGCTCGAGAGGGAGACCGGAATCGAGCTGTCACCGGAGGCGGATCGAACCGTCGAGGCGGGCGAGCGGCTCTACGTGATCGAACGGCCGGAGAGAACGGAGAGTCGGCGGGGTGTGCTCAGGCCGCGGTGAACGTCTCGCCCTCGCGCTCGACGAGACCGGCCGCCGAGAGCGTGTCGAGGACCGGGTAGAGCGCGAGTTTCTTCATCTTGAGCGTCGACTCGAGGTCGTCGATCGTCGCGTCGCCGCTCGCGCTGAGGTAGAGGTAGACGAGTTTGGAGCCGGTCGAGTCGAGTTCGGACGGCAGTTCGTCGATCGTCGCGTGGGTGTGCTGGTATGACGCTGTGGCGCTCATGTCTACCCGAGAGGTGTCTCTCACCCTTGATAAACCTAGCCCATATATCGGCCGTATAGATTCCATGTGTATAAGGGACATATGCTCATGGTAAACACAACGCTCATCGGCGGCGGTTTCCCAGGTCCGGTATGAACTGGAAGCTCTTCGCGGACCTGGCGGAGGCGGCGGGAGAGAAGGAGCTGTCAGTCGACGCCGAGCCGGGAGAGACCGTGAGCGAGGCGCTCGATCGGCTCCTCGCGGCGCATCCCGCGCTCGCTGAGCGCGTGCTCACCGAGGACGGCGAGCTCGAAGAGCACATCAACCTCCTTCGGAACGGGAAGAACGTCCACACGGCGGAGTCGGGACTGGAGACGGAACTGGAGGCGGGCGACGAGCTCGCGCTCTTCCCGCCGGTCAGCGGCGGGTGAGGTCCGCGCCGAGGACGAAATCCGGCTCGTCGGAGACGCCCGCACGGGCGTAGGCGGCGTCGGAGACGCACCGACACGTCTCGGGGATCAGCACGCGGGTCGCGTCGGCGTCGACGGCGGCGGCATCGCGTGCGATAGCGGCGAAGAGCGCCCTCGCCGCCCCAACCGACTCCCAGACGCCGACACCGTAGATCGCGACCCGATCGGCGTCCTCGCCGTACTGCGAGACGCGGACGCGGTGGGCCATCCCGGAGAGCCCGTCGTCGAGGACGACGAAGACGGCCGTCTGGTCGGCCGCGCGTTCGAGGTCTGCGGGGGTGAGCCGCGAGAGCGCCCACGACTCGTCGCTGTCGAGCGCGAGCCCGCGGAGATGCGTGGAGAACTCGCTCTCGACCCAAACGTGCCAGGCGAGTTTCGGCTCCTCGCTGACCTCCGGATCGGGCTCGGCTGACGGGTCGGGCTCCGGCGTCGCCCACCGGAACTCGGTGACCGGCTCGAAGCCGACCGACCGGGACTGGCCCAGCCCCGCGACGTTCCACGAGAAGACCATGTTCCGCGCGACCGTCGCCCCTCGATCGTGCGCCCAGTCGAAGAGCGCCTCACTCAGCCGCTTCGAGACACCCCGTCCCCGATAGTCGGGGTTCATCCGCATCCCCTGACACCACGCCTCGTACTCCGAGAGCAGCACGCACTGGGCGATGCCAGCGATCTCGCTCCCGGCGTCGAGGACGAACGTCCCCCGTTCCTCGCCCTCGATCCACTCCGGGTAGACCCGCGCGAGGTAGTCCTCTCCCTCCCGATCCGGCCAGGTGTTCTCGGTCATCGCCGCGACCGCCTCGTGGTCCTCCGGGCGCGCCTCGCGTAGCTCCAGGTCTACGTCCATGGCACCGACCGGTCGGTGACCTCGCCGGCGATCGACGTCGAGAACAGCTCCTCCGTACTACCGTCCTGTGCGAGCGCCCACATCAGCTTCACCTTCGCCGTCCCCGGGAGGACGTCCCCGCCCTCGATCACGCCGGCCTCCAGGAGGTCACGGCCGGTGTCGTAGACGCGGTCACAGACCCGCCCCTCGATGCACTGGCTCGTCATCACGACCGTGGTCCCGGCGTCGACGAGGTCTGCGATCCGCGGGATCCAGTCGGTGTGGACGTGGCCGAGACCCGTCCCCTCGAGGACGAGGCCCGCCGACCCCTCGACGTGGTCCAGGAGGGAGGGGTCGGTCCCGGGCGTGAACTTCAGCAGGTGGACGTCGGTCTCGAGCTCGGGGTCGAGCGCGAGCTCGCGTTCCCCACGCTCGGCGTACTCCCCCCGTACCTCGATCTCCTCCGTCCCGTAGTCGACGGTCCCGAGCGGCTCCCCGCCCACGGTCTCGAACGCGTCCCGCCGGGAGGTGTGGTTCTTCCGCACGCGGGTCCCCCGGTGAAGCGCACAGACGTCGTCGGACTCGTTTTCGTGCATGCAGACGAGCACCTCGGCGATCTCGCCTTTCGCCGCCTCGACCGCACAGACCGCGTTCATCACGTTGTCCGAGGAGGGCCGGTCCGCCGAGCGCTGGCTCCCGGTGAAGACGATCGGCACGGGCGTCTCGAGGGCGAACGCGAGCGCGCTCGCGGTGAACCCCATCGTGTCCGTGCCGTGCATGACGACGACGCCGTCGGCACCCGCCCCGACCTCCTCGTAGACCGCGTGCGCGAGGTCGGCCCAGACGTCGGGCGTCATGTTCTCCGAGAGGATGTTCGCGACGACTCGTCCGCGGAAGTTCGCCCGGCCCGCGAGGTCTGGGACGGCTCTCAGGACGTCTTCGGCGTCGAACTGCGCGGTGACCGCGCCGGTCCGGTAATCGACGGTCGAGGCGATCGTACCACCCGTACTGATCAGCGAGACCGTCGGCAGGGAGTCGTCGAACTCGACGTCGGAGGCCGCCGACCGCTCGCCGTCGACGTCGTAGACGCCCTCGTCGATCACCTCGACGCTCGACGGCTCTCGTTCGATACCGACGTTGTAGCCGCCGTCGAGTTTCACGACGAGGTGGTCCCGCGAACTCGAGGGCATCAACACCCCTTCGACGTCGTGGTCCGGACCGCGGACGCGAACTCGGTCGCCTTCGGCTGCGTTCATACCCGGGGTTCCGTCGCCGTGGACGTAAATTCACTCGTTCGTCGGCCCGACCGCCGGGATCCAGCCATCCGAGGAGCCGGGTCCGCTCGCGAGACCACCGGGGTCACTACCCGTGGGCGTTCGAAGACGCTTGCGTCCGGAGCACGACCGATCCGATCGGTCGGTGGTCTCGGAACCGGTCGCGGCCGGGCTCCGTAGTCGAGTGGCCGTAACCGGCGGGCCGCTCGACCCATCCGAGAGACGGATTCAGGTGGCTCGGTACGCTCGAGCTGGCGGTTTTATTCGGGTCGATCGCGTAGGCCGCCCATGGCCGAGACCGTACTCGTGGCGATGGACGACTCGCCGGGGTCGCGTCGGGCGCTCGAGTTCGCGCTCTCGACGTTTTCCGACGCCGAGATCACCGTCCTCCACGTCGTCGACCCGTCGACGGGCTATCTGATCGCGGAGAACCTGCCATCGGCGGACGTCGGCAGTCCCCGCGAACGGGGTGAGGCGCGCGGGAAGGAGCTGCTCTCCGAGGCGGAGGCGCTCGCGGCGGAGCACGACCGGGGAGTCTCGACGATGCTGGAGACGGGAAAGCCGGCGCGGGCGATCGTCGAGACCGCTGAGGAGCTCGGGGCCGACCACGTCGTGATGGGCAGTCACGGCCGCGAAGGCGTCTCGCGGATCCTTCTGGGAAGTGTCGCAGAGCAGGTGGTCCGCCGTTCGCCGACGCCGGTGAGCGTGATCCGCTGAGGCGGACCGCCGTGCCTGTATGCCGCTGAGGGGGTGGCTAGCTCTCGGTCCGAGCGGGAGGGGCGGAAAGCGGTCCGCATGACGGGCTGCCGGGCCTACGCGAGCGGGGCGATCAGCTGGAGGACGAAGACCAGGATCAGCCCCGTGATCGACATCACCGTACAGACCGCCGAGTAGCTCTTGAACGTCTCGAGCTGGGTGATCCCGGCGACCTCGCTCACGACCCAGAAGCCGCTGTCGTTGTACCAGGGGGCGATCATGCCGCCGAAGCCGATCGCCATCATCAGGTAGACGGCGTTTGCGTCGAAGCCACCCGCGAGCGGCGCCATGATCGCCGCACCGGTGAGGATCGCGACGGTGCCCGACCCCTGGGCGACCCGGATGACGGCGGCGATCGCCCAGCCGGTGAACAGCAGGCCGAGGCCGAGCGCCTCGAGACCTCCGGCGATCCACTCGCCGACGCCGGCGATGGCGAGCATCGCGCCGAACGTACCGCCCGCGGCGGTTATCGCGATGATGTTCCCACCGCTCTTGATCGCCTCCGTGATCTCGTTGTTGAAGAGGTCCCGGTCGCCGACCATCTCCATCCTGTAGTAGGTGAACGCCGCGAGCAGCGCCGCCGCGGTCAGCGCGAAGTTCGGATCGCCGAGGAACGACGTGGAGACGACGACAGCGCCACCCTCCGCGATCACTCCGGCGTCGGCGAGGACGTCCGCGGTCGTGTTGGAAGCGATCAGCAGGACCGGGGCGGCGATCGGCAGCGAGGACTCGAACAGGCCGGGGAGTTCGGAGGTCGGCCGATCGGTCTTCTCCCGCAGGTCCTCCGGCGACGAACCCATCGCCTCTCGCAGGGGAAACTCCTCTCTACCGTGGAGAAACCGTCCGTAGACGATCCCACCGAGCATCGACGTCGGGAGCGCGACCGCGGCGCCGACGAGGATCGCGAGGCCGAGGTCGACGTCCAGTTCGGCGGCCATCGCGAGCGGTCCGGGCGTCGGCGGGACGAGCATGTGCGTCGCCAGCGCGCCCGCGGCGAGCACCGAGACGTAGAGCGAGAACTTCACCCCGGTCCGGGCCTTCATCGAGCGGCCGAGCGGGGCGAGCAGGTAGAAGACGTTGTCGAAGAAGACCGGGATCGAGAGGACGTAGCTGCTGCCCATCAGCGCGTACTCCGATCGCTTCTCCCCCGTGAGCGAGAGGAAGCCGCGGACGATCCGGTCGGCGGCCCCGCTGTCCATCAGACACTTGCCGATGATCGCCGCCATCAGGATCGGGATGCCGATCGCGACCATCACGCCGCCGAACTCCTCGGCGGTCTGGGCGGCCACGTCCGCCGTCGCCAACTCCGGCGTCGTCAGCCCGATCGCCATCGCCGCGATGACGAGCCCGACGAACGCCGGGAGTTTCAACCAGACGAGCAGTGCGACCACGGTCACGAGCCCGACGAGGAACGGGATAATGGGGCTTGTTAGCACCATTGTATTCAGGAACGCTCTGTCGATCGATTATGAAAATTGCGGTAGCCGAAGCGAGCATCAGATCGTCGATACGTGTTCCGGGACCCCGGTCCGTCCCCCCGGGTCACTCCAGTGGGGGGACGAGGCTCCCGTACGTTCTGCGCATCACGACGACCACCGCGACCACGAAGATCGCGGAGACCGGTAGCGCGAGCCAGAGGGCGGTCTCCAGTGAGCCACCGCTCACGAGGCGAACGAACAGCACCGAGGGAAAGACGGTCGTGATGGCGAAGACGATCGCGACGGCGACGAAGAGTACCTCCTCGCGGTCAGGCATCGTCACGGGTTCTCGTCATGGGGGAGCGTTCGAGTATTCGGTCGTCGGTCCCGAGATCGAGGCGTGTTCACCTAACAGTGTCGACCGGTTCCGTGCCCGAACCGCGAGCGATCAGTCCGTCGTGCTATCAGTTCGCGTGGTGAGAATCGGGCGCGAACGGGCTCCGATACCGAACGTACCAGACGCCGGCGGCGAGCAGACCCGAGGCGGCCGCTGGCCAGCGGTCGCTGCTCAGGTACCAGTTCGGCGTCGGGGGGTTGTAGCCCGAAAGCGGCCAGAGGACGGCGTAGGAGTGTCCGGACGGGTTGGTGAGAAAGAGATCGAGCGCGTGGTGTGAGGCCATCCCCACGAAGAGCAGCGCCGCGACACGGAGGCGGATCTCCGGGTGGACGAGCAGCGCGCCGATCCCGACGGCGACGAGCGAGCCGCCCATGGTGTGGAACGCACCCCACGAGAACGGGACTCCCAGCGCGGCCTGGACTGCGTGTTCGCTCACGAGCAGCTCCGCCCGGTTCATGTCGGGAATGAGCGCACCCGCCATCGCGACGGTGACGTACCGAGGGGTGATCCACTCGTAGCGAAACGAGAGCAGCGTCGCGAGCGAGTAGCCGACGAGGACGTGTGTCAGCAGGTCAGCCATCGCGCTCGCCTCCGAGGATCGACCGGACCGTGAGTGGCTTCTCGCGTGGCTCCAGTCCGGCGGCGTTCCACTCGATCCGCCAGCCGCGGAGCAGCCGGGCGAGCACCCAGAGCCCCGCGAGGAACGAGACGACGTACATGTAGGCCAGCTCCCAGGTGTCTCTAACGAGCGTCTCCTCCGCCGAGAGTACCTGCCCCTCCTGCACCTCGCCGAAGGCCCTGAGCGCCTGGCCCTCCTCGACCGGTTCCTCGACGCCTTCGACGGTCAGCGCGATCCCCTCCCCGGGCGGGCCGGTCTCGATGACGACCGGGTCGGTCGAGACGACCGCGCCGGAGACGTCGGCCTGTTCGCCGACGTAGGTATCGTACTCGAGTGCGAGGTGATCGCCGTCCGGGTAGGCGTGCCGGTCGGGATCGGGCTCGCCGGCTCCAGAGAGGACGAACAGGCCGACCAGGAGCGCGAACAGGACGAGGAGCGCGAGGGCACGGGATCGGGGAGTGCGGAGCATGTGCCCACCTGTCGGCGGAGGTGCTTCGTCGTTTCCGTTCACACGACCGAGCAGGCCGACCGAGTCCCACGATCACGGTACCGGAGAACGGGACGGGGAATCGGCACACCGAAGACGTGACCGGAGATAACGGTCCCATGCACGTGGCCGTGGTCGGCAGCGGAACGATCGGGTCGACCGTCGCCTACGACCTCGCTACCGGACCGGACGCGATCGACGTCACGCTGATCGACACGGACGGGGACGCCGCCTACGGGCACGCGACCGACCTCAGACACGCGACCCGACACGTCTCGCACCCGACCGGGACGGCGTCGAGGGACCGCTACGGAACGGTCGAGACGGCTCCGCCGGGACCCGACGCGCTCTCCGACGCGGACTGTATCGTCGCGACCGCGAGCGCGCCACGGACGGCCGGCGGGGCCGAACGCGGCGGCCGGATGACCTTCCTCGAGCGGAACCTCTCGATCGCCGAGGAGATCGGCGGGTGGCTCCGGGAGCTCGAACCCAGAGCGCTGCTCACCGTGACGAACCCGGTCGACCGCATCACACACCGGCTCTGGGCCGAGAGCGGGTGGCCCCGCGAACACCTCCTCGGCTACTCGCTCTCGGAGACCGCGCGGATGGCCGACTGGATCGCCGACCGCGAGGGCGTCTCCCCCGCGGACGTCGCCTGTCCGATGCTCGGCGAGCACGGCGAGCACCTCGTCCCCGCGATCTCGCGCGCGACGGTCGACGGGCGGCCGCTCTCGCTGACCGAGGGAGAACGCGAGGCCGCGCTCGACTTCGTCAGGGAGGCCCCGTACGACGTGATCGCCCACCGCGGCCCCGAGGACTCCTCACGCTGGGTGACCGCCCGCGGCGTCGCGGGCATCGTCGAGGCGCTCTCCTCGGACGGAGTGGACGAGCCGGTCTGCCTCTCGGTCCCGCTCGACGGCGAGTACGGACAGCAGGGGGTCTCGCTCTCGGTCCCGGTCACCCTCTCCTCCGACGGCTGGAGCGAGATCCACGAGTGGGAGCTCTCGACGTGGGAACGCGAGCGGATGGCCGCTGCCGCGGGGGCGGTACGATCCTCGCTCGAGCGATGATCGGCGGTCGAACCGCTCGTACGGTCTGCTGTGACGATCGACCGGCCCAACGCCGACCGTCCTGCGGTTGCGCCGGTACTGACGGTCAGCAGCCCGTATCAGTCCGCCGGCAGGTCGAGCCGCGAGAGCGTCTCTTCGGTCGGTTCTCCCTCGCTATCCCACCCGCGGAACGCGTAGTACTCCTCACGCATCCGCTCAAGCTCCTCGGGCGGGCAGTACATCCCCTCGCTCGGGCCGTCCGGGATCGGCTCGTGCGTGACCCGGTGGGGGAGCGTGTCCGTCTCGCGGCCCGCGACCCCGCGTTCGAGGTTGATCAGCCGCTCGAGCGTGTAGACCCGCTCGCCGATCTCCTCTACCTCCTCGACCGAGAGCTCCCACCCGAGCGCGAGGTTCACTGCATCCCTGTAGTTCTCGTTGACGTGGACGCCCCACCCGCCCTCGCTGACGAACCGACACTGGGTGAGCGAGTCGCCGAGCGCCGTGAAGTGCTGCGACCGCGCGGCGAACTCCGCGGTCCCCTCCGTCGTCTCGTCGTACTCCCCGCGGTACTGACGGGTCGGGCGGGTGTCGTGGTGCGAGCCGCCGCGGTTCGAGGTGGCGTAGCCGATGCTCATCCCCTTGAGACCTCTGGGAGAGTGGGCGGCGAACTCCAGGCCCATCCGGCCGTGGACGAACTCCTCCGACTCCTCTCCCAGCTCCTCCGAGAGCCGGAACGAACCCTCCGCGATTGCGTCGCCGATCCCCTCGCGGTGGGCGGTCTCCCTCGCCAGCTCGACCAGCCCGTCCGCATCGCCGAACTCCAGGTGCGGCGAGTCCTCCTCCCCGAGCAGCCCCTCCTCGTGGCACTCGCGGGCGAACGCGACCGTGACCCCCCAGCTGATCGTGTCCATCCCCAGGCGATCGCAGAGGTCGTTCGCCTTCATCACCCGTTTGATGTCGTAGACCTCCTGCATCGTCGTCGTCGCGAAGAGGCTCTCGAACTCCGGGATCTTCGCCTCCGTGATCCCCTCGCTCTCGACGCTCACGTGTTTCCCACACCGGACCGCACAGGCCGCACAGGTGGTGTCCTCCGTGACGTACTCCTCCTTGAGCGTCTCGCCGGAGACCGCCTCCGCGTCCGCGTCCTCGGCCTGCTCGGACTGGTTGTTCCTGGTGCCTAGCTTCCCCATCTCGTTGATCGGGTTCACCAGTCCGGCGGTCCCGTGGGTCTGGAGCATCTGCGTCTCGTCCATCAGCCGCCCCATCTGCCCGGTCGTGAGCTCTCGGAACTCGCTCTCCGAGGCGACCTCCGGCTCGAACGAGCCCTCCCGGATCGCGAGCGCCTTCACGTTCTTCGATCCCATCACGGCGCCCGCACCGCCGCGTCCGGCGACGCCCTCCCTGTCCCGGCCCTGGTGCAACAGACAGGCGTAGCGGACGAGGTTCTCGCCCGCCGGCCCGGCGGCGATCACGTGCGTCGAGTGGCCGACGCCCTCCTCCTCGCGGATCCCCTCGCAGGTCGCGTAGGTGTCCTCGCCGGCGAACCGCTCCGCGTCCTCGATCCGAGCACCCTCCTCGTCGACGACGACGTACGAGAGCTCCTCGGCCCGCCCGTGGAGCACCACCACGTCGAAGCCGGCCGTCTTCTGGGCCTGCGGGAAGGTGCCCCCGAACGTGCTGTCGAAGAAGCCGTTGGTCATCGGGCTCACGAAGCCGACGACCCCGCGGCTGGTCGACTGAAACGGCGTGGCCGTCATCGGGCCGACCGCGAACGCGAGGACGTTCTCCGGGTCGAACGGCCCGGCGTCGGAGGGGACGTGGTCGTGGACGAGCTTCGCGGCGAAGCCGTTCCCCCCGAGGAGTCGTCGCGCGTCGACCGGATCGATCGCCTCGCGCTCTGTCTCGCCGGTAGCGAGGTGGACGTGCAGTATCTCGCCGCCGTAGGCGGGCGGAAGGTCGTCTGACATACCTTCTCGCAGGAGGGTCGGTGACAAGGAAGTTCCGCTCGCAGGACCTCGACGTGCACCAGGGCCTGCGACTCCGATCCGAGCTACTCTCCAGCCACGAAACGTTTATTCGCGCGTTCGAACGTGGTTGTCCATGCGAATCGGGATAGCCGGAGCCGGGTTCATGGCCGAGACACATCTCGCGGCGTACGCCGAGATGGACGTGGAGGTAGTCGGCGTCGCCGCACCGAGCGATCCGAGACGGTTCGTCGACGAACACGGCCTCGACGCGACACCCTACACGGACGTCGCGAGCATGTGCGCGAACGAGGGGATCGACGCGCTCGACGTCTGTACGCCGACGCACACGCACGTCGACCTCGTTCGGTGTGCTGTCGAGGCTGAGGCCGCCGTCTTCGTGGAGAAGCCGATCGCGAGCACCCTCGACGGGGCGCGTGAGATCGCCGACGCGGTCGACCGAGCGGAGCTGACGTTCATGGCCGGCCACGTCGTCCGCTTCTTTCCGGAGTACGCGACGGCGGCCGAACTCGAGGTGGGAACCCCCGGAGTCGCGCGGGCGAGACGGCTCTCGCCGTTTCCCGAGTGGGGCTCGGAGGACTGGTTCGCCGACCGGGAGAAAAGCGGCGGGATATTCGTCGACCTCGCCATCCACGACCTGGACTACCTCCGGTGGTGCTGGGGAGAGGTCGAGCGGGTCTTCGCTCGCCGCCACCGCGAACCACGCGCGGAGCACGGCTTCGTCACGCTCCGCTTCGAGTGCGGAGCCGTCGGCTACGTGGAGGCCTCCTGGGCACAGCCAGAGTCCCGAGCGTTCACGAGCGAACTCGAACTCGCGGGCGATGCGGGGCTGGTCGAGTTCTCGACCGAGAGTGACTCCCCCTACCGCCAGTGGACCGACGACGGCGAGCTGGTCGAGAGCCCCCACGCGAAGGGTGGCTACCGACGCGAACTCGAACACTTCGTCTCGTGTGTCGAATCGGGAACCGACCCCGCAGTCGGGGTGCGCGAGGCGACCGAGTCGCTCAGACTGGCGCTCGCCGCCGAGCGATCGGCCGACCGCGGCCGACCCATTACCGTGTCGGAGGTGGTCGCGTGAGCGAGCGGGGCGAGCGAACGCGGGTACACTGGAGCTCTTCTCCGGGGGTGGTCGCGTGAGCGAGCGAGGCGAGCGAACGCGGGTACGCCGAGACTTGGCTTCGGGGGTGGTCGCGTGAGTCTCGACGTCGGGGTCCTCTCGGCGGCCCACGTCCACACCGACGGGTACGCGGCGGAGCTCTCACGACGAACCGACCTCTCGTTCGTCGGGGTCACCGACGGGGACGAAAGGCGAGGGACCACCTGTGCCGATCGGCACGGAACCGAGTACGTGGCCGATCCGGACGAGCTGCTCGGTCGAATCGACGCGGGCGTGATCTGTGCGCCGAACGCGGACCACCGGGCGTGGATCGAACGTGCCGCCGCGGCGGGCGTTCACGTCCTCTGCGAGAAGCCGCTCGCACCGACGCTCGAGGAGGCGAGGGCGATCGTCGAGCTCTGGCGCGAGTCGGAGGTCAACGTGGGCGTGGCGATGCCGTTGCGCTTCAGCGAGGCCGCAACGCGTGCGAAGCGTGCGCTCGAGGACGGAGAGATCGGCCGGATCGGAGCGATCTCCGGGACGAACCGCGGGAAGATGCCCGGTGGCTGGTTCGTCGACCCGGAGGAAGCCGGCGGCGGTGCGGTGATGGACCACACCGTCCACATCGTCGACCTGGTCGAGCACCTCACCGGCCGAACGGTCTCGGAGGTGTACGCCGAGATCGACACAAGGTTTCACGAGATCCCGGTGGAGGACGTCAACGTGCTCTCGATGAGCCTCTCGGACGGCACGCCCTTCCTGCTGGACGGCTCCTGGAGCAAGCCCGAGAGCTGGCACACCTGGGGCGATGCGACCGTCGAGTTCGTCGGCTCTGAGGGAGCGCTCGCGGTCGACACGACCGATCAGTCGGTCGCCCACACCGTCGCTTCGGGCCCTGAGGCCGGCGTCCACACCGTCTCCCACGCGACGGATACGTCGGCCGCCCTGATCGCGGACTTCGTCGCGAGCGTTCGGGAGGACCGCGACCCGATGACCACGCCGGAGGAGGGGGTGCGCGCGGTCGCGGTCGTCGAGGCGGCCTACGAGTCGGCAGAGCGGGGCGAGCCCGTGGCCGTCGAGCTCTGAACGTCCTCGGGACTCGCCGACGTGGCTCCCGGTCGAGACGACGGCCCCGGGAGCGAGCCGCGATCGAACCAGCTCTCGGCGGTCGGGTGTGGCATCGGGTCGGTGACCAGAACGTTTTCACCCGCCGAGCGCGCGCGGGTAGCCATGTCGCTCAGGCTGCTGGTCGTCGGTGCACACCCCGACGACCCCGATATCAGGGCGGGAGGGCTCGCGTGTGCGGCCGCGGCCGCCGGCCACGACGTCCTGTTCGTCTCGATGACCGACGGGCGGGGCGGTCACCACGAGCACCACGGCGAGGGCCTCGTTGAGAGGCGGCGTGAAGAGGCGGCCGCCGCGGCAGGGACCGCCGGGATAGCCTACCGAGTGCTCGACACACCGGACGGACGGCTGCGACCGACTCTCGACCGGCGCGAGGAGCTCGTCCGGCTGATCCGCGAGACCGACCCGGACGTCGTCTTCACCCACCGAACGAACGACTACCACCCGGACCACCGCTACACCTCGCAGCTGGTTCGCGACGCGGCGTACACCGTGACCGTCCCGAACGTCTGCCCGGAGGCCCCGATACTGGAGACCAACCCGACGTTCGCCTCCCTCCTCGATACGTTCGCCCGGCCGAACCCGTTCGACCCGGAGCTCTTCGTCCCGATCGACGAGGAGAGCCTCGAACGGAAGTACGACATGCTCGACTGTCACGAATCACAGATGTACGAGTGGCTACCCTACAACAAGGGCGATCTGAACGCAGTGCCGGAAGGCGGTGAGGCGAGACGGAGGTGGCTGGAGACGGATCCGCACCCCGGATTGAGTGAGATGCGCGAGGCGGCCGACCGGTTCCGCGACGGACTGATCGACCGGTTCGGAACGGAGCGTGGACGCGCCATCGAGTACGTCGAGGCGTTCGAGATCTCGGAGTACGGAAGTCCCCTCCCACCAGAAGTCGAGGAGGAGCTCTCGTCACTGTGACCGGATAGGGGGCCGGATCTGGTCGGGAGAGGAGAGTGTTCGGAGCGACCTGGCGACTCCCCTCCGAACCCGTCCGTGACCCTCCCGATAGCCCGTCACGGTCGAAGCGGTCGGACCGATCGAGTCTTCCCCGGTGGAACCAGGCATCCCGTCAGTCCCGAGAACCGAACAGCTATAGCTCGGCGTAGAATGTAACAAACATGAACACTCTCGGAGATCGGGTACTCGTGACGGGCGGTGCGGGGTTCATCGGGTCGCACCTCGTCGAACGGCTCCTCGAGGACGGACACGACGTGACCGTCGTAGACGACCTCTCGGGTGGCACACGCGAGTGGCTCCCCGGGGGGGTAGGCTTCGTCGACGGGGACCTCACGGAACGGGAGGTCGTCGAGGAGGCGCTCACCGACGACGTCGATCTCGTCTTTCATCTCGCGGCCTCGAAACAGGTCAACACCGACCGGCCACGGGAGCAGTTCGAGCGGAACAGCGAGATGACCTACAACCTGCTCGAACGGATGGACGCGGTGGGCACCGACCGGCTCGCCTTCACCTCCTCGTCGACCGTCTACGGCGACGCACCCCGGCCGACCCCGGAGGAGTACGCGCCGCTGGAGCCGATCAGCGTCTACGGCGCGAGCAAGCTCGCCGACGAGGGGTTGATCTCCACCTACGCACACTCCCACGGGATCCAGGCCTGGGCGTTCCGGTTCGCGAACATCGTCGGACCGCGCCTCAGAGGAGCGGTGATCCCCGATTTCGTAGAGAAGCTGCGAGCCGATCCCGAGACCCTCACGATCCTCGGGAACGGCCGCCAGGAGAAGTCGTTCATGCACGTCTCCGACTGCCTCGACGCGATGCTCTACGCCGTCTCACACGCTGACCGGCCGATGAACGTCCACAACCTCGGCACCCGGACGACGACGTCGGTGACGACGATCGCGGACATCGTCGCGGAGGTGATGGGCCTCGATCCGGCCTACGAGTACACGGGCGGGGATCGAGGCTGGACCGGCGACGTCCCGAAGATGTGTCTCTCCATCGAGAAACTCGCGGCCCTCGGCTACGAACCCGAGCTGTCCAGCGACAGGGCGGTGCGGCGAGCGGCGGAGGAGCTCGTCGAGGGGATGCCGGACGATCGAGAACCGCGGGTAGCCACGTCCGACGAGAGCACGGACTGATCGGCGAGGCGGGCGGTTCGCGGATGGACCACGGCGGATCGCGATCGTGACCGGTTCCGGTGGAGCTGCCGGGAGCCACAGTTTTATCCTCGAACCGGGGGAGGAGGCGGTATGTCCGATCCTCCGGAGACGCTCCGGGATCCGGTGACGGAGACGCTCCACGGCGAGGAGTTCGTCGACCCGTATCGCTGGCTCGAAGCCGACTCCGCCGCGACCGAGCGGTGGGTCTCCCGGCAGAACGAGTACACCGACGGCGTCCTCGGTGACCTCACCGCGCGCGAGGCGCTCGAGCCGGCGATGGAGGCGCTCGCGGAGACGGTCGAGTACGAGCCGATCACGCCGACCGAGACGGGACTCTTCCAGCGGGTGAAGGCCGCGGACCAGGACCACTCGGTGCTCACGGTCAGAGAGCGCCTCGACGACGACCGGCGCACGCTGGTCGACCCGAACGCCCTGAGCGAGGACGGCTCGGTCTCCGTCGACTGGTACGTCCCGACTCCGGACGGCTCGCTGGTGGCCTACGGCGTCGCCACGGACGGGGACGAGCAGTACGACGTCAGGATCCTCGACATCGAAACCGGGGAGATCGTCGACGAACTCCCCGGAACCGGTCGGACGGGACCGCACTCGTTCGCCTGGGTCGGCGGTGGGTTTCACTACGTCGCGACCGGCTCCGCGGCGGAGGGAGACCAACTCGAGAAGGAGGTCCGGTACCACGAACTCGGGTCGGGAGAGGACGATCCGGTCACGGAGACCGTGACCGACCCGATGGTCTGGCCCGGGCTGGTCACGGACCCCGACGGCGAGCACGTCCTGGTCGCACACTCCGAGGGCTGGGAACGGACGGACCTCTACGCGCTCAGGGAGGGGGAACTGGATCCGGTGCTCACGGGTCGGGACGCGATCTACCACCCACGGATCCGCGACGGGGTGGCCTACCTCCTGACGACCGACGGTGCACCCACCTACCGACTGGTCGCGATCGATCTCGACGACGCGGAGTACGACGGCGACGCGGCGCTCTCCGAGGTCCTCCCCGAGGGCGAGGGCGTCCTCGAGTCGGTCGCGATCACCGACGATCGGCTCGTGGTCAGGCGCGACGTCGACGTCTCCTCGTCGGTCGAGGTGTATGACCTCGACGGGGAGTTCCGGAGGTCGGTTTCGCTCCCCGGACTCGGTTCGGTGGGCTCGCTCGTCGGGAGCCGAGGGCGCTCCGACGCGTTCCTCACCTACGAGTCCTTCGACCAGCCACGGAGTACGTACCGGGTGCGACCGGAATCCGGCGGGCTCGACCTCCTCGACGAGCCGGAGACCGCACCGGAGTTCCCGATCACCACGACACAGGAGTGGTACAGTGCGGCGGACGGCACCGAGGTCCCGATGTTCGTCGTCCACCGCGAGGGCGTCGAGCGGAACGGGACGAACCCGACGCTGCTCTACGGCTACGGCGGGTTCGAGGTCAGCTTGACGCCGTCGTTCTCGCGCTTTCGACTCCCGTTCCTGTGCGACGGCGGCGTGTTCGTCGTCGCGAACTGCCGCGGCGGCGGCGAGTTCGGCGAGGGGTGGCACCAGGCGGCGCGTCACGGGAGGAAGCAGGCGACGTTCGACGACTTCATCGCCGCGGCGGAGACGCTGATCGAACGGGGGTATACGACCGCGGAGCGGCTGGCGATCATGGGCGGGTCGAACGGCGGACTGACCGTCGGCGCGGCGATCACCCAGCGTCCCGAACTGTTTCGCGCCTGCGTCTGTGCGGTCCCGTTGCTCGACATGCTTCGCTTTCACCGGTTCCTCCTCGGCGAGTCCTGGACCAGCGAGTACGGCTCGCCGGAGGAGCCCGAGGCCTTCGAGCATCTCAGGGCCTACTCGCCGTACCAGAACGTCGAGGATCGGGAGTACCCCGCAGTGCTGTTGAAGACCGCAGAGAGCGACACCCGGGTCCACCCGTTTCACGCGCGGAAGATGGCCGCGAAGCTTCAGCACGCCCAGCGAGGGGAGGAGCCGATCCTCCTTCGAACCGAGTCCCAGACCGGCCACGGCGTCGGGAAACCGGTCTCGAAGGTGATAGCGGAACAGCTCGACCTCTGGGGCTTTCTCTACGATCGGCTCGGCGTGGAGCCCGGAGGGCGCTGATCAGGCCTCCGCCCGGACGAACGTCACGGGACAGGGTGCGGTGAGCAACACCTCTTGAGCGGTCGATCCGAAGACCGCCTTTCCCGAGGGGCGTCGTTGGCGTCCGCCGATGATGACCCGATCGGCCCCGATCGAGGTCGCGAGGTCGGTGATGCTCTCGGCGCGCTCGCCGACCACGCCACGGATCTCGTGGTCGACGTCCATCGCGTTCATCGCCCCCACGAGTTCGCGGATCGTCGCGTGGCGGTCGGCGACCTCGTCCGGGGTCGCCTCCTCGCTGTCCCGGCCGATGTGGAGTTCCTCGAGCACCTCGTCGTACTCCGCCTCGGTGAAGACGTGTGCCAGTACGACCGTCGCGTCTGCCGGTTCCGCCACCTCGATCGCCGCCTCCGCGAGCTGTTCGACGCGTCCGGAGTCCTTCGGGCCGACGGCGAGCAGGATCGTCTCGAGCGTCATGCTACCTATGCACAGCCAGGCTACATAAAACTCCAGTCCGGTGAGAGGGGGCTTTCGTAGATCGGTCGGGAGCTCATCTCACCGTCCGGGAGAGCCCCTGGAGGGAGGCGAGAACGTGAAAGCGCCTTCGGGGGTCGTGATCGGGTTCGCGACGACGGTTCGCCCGGGCTTTCAGGCAACCTTGGAGGGGTCACGAACACTCAAGCCCGACTCAGCTGAAGGGGCGAACCGTTCAAGGAACCCGCCGTGCGCTCAGTCTCACACCACCTCCACCAAGCGACCCGACACTGGCGGGACGGCCGCGGGAAGATACTGACGGCCATCGCGGCCGGGTGGGCGCTCTCGATCGGCGTCCGTCTCGCCTACCCGGTCATGCTTCCGTACCTCCAGAGCGCCTACGGTCTCACGCTCACGACCGCCGGCCTCCTCTTGAGCGTCCTCTGGATCGCCTACGCGCTCGGGCAGCTCCCGGGGGGCCTGCTCGCCGACCGGATCGGCGAGGGGACGACGATGGTCCTGAGCATGGCGCTCGCGGCGGGGACGCTCACGCTCGTGATCGTCGGGGCGAGCGCGCCGCTGCTCTTCGTCGCGACGACGCTGTTCGGCTTCGCGACGGCGCTGTTCGGCGTCGTCCGCATCACCGCGATCTCGGCGGTCTACCCCGATCGGATCGGCACCGCCTTCGGCCTGATCTCCGCGGCGGGCGACGTCGGGAACACGCTCTTTCCCCCCGCGGCTGGCCTCGTCGCCGCGGTCCTCGCCTGGCAGCTCGGCTTCGGACTCGCGGTCCCGATGTTCGCGCTCGTCGCGGTCGCCATCTGGGTCGTCGTCCCCGCTCGGACCTCCGAGGAGACGGCGTCGGAGGGGCTCTCGCTCGAGGCCGTCAGGTATCTGTTCGGGGTGCTCCGGGAACGACCGATCCTGCTCGCGCTGGCGTTTCAGATCGTCGGCGTCTCCGTCTGGAACGCCTTCACCGGCTTCTTCCCGACCTACCTGATCGACGTGAAGGGGCTCTCAGCGACCGTCGCCGGCGGTATCTTCGCGCTCTACTTCGCGCTCGGAATCCTCATCAAGCCGGTTTCGGGTACCGCCTACGACCGGGTCGGGGCTCGTCTCTCGCTGGTGGTCATCTGCGTCGTCTCCGGTGCTGGATTGGTGATCCTCACGGTCGTAGAGGGCTTCTGGCCGGTCGTCGCCGTGACCGCGCTGTTGAGCGCGATGCTCGGTCGGGGGACGATCACCCTCTCGTATCTGACGGTCGCGCTCGCCGACGACGTCCTGAACACGGGCCTCGGCACCCTCCGGACGATCTACATGACCGTCGGGGCTGCGAGCCCCCTCGCCTTCGGTGCGATCGCCGACCTCGGCTACTTCGACGAGGCGTTCCTGTTGCTCGCCGTTCTGACCGGACTCTCGATCCTGCTCGTCCTCAGGCTCCCCGAGGTCTGAGCGGGTCGCTCGCTCCGGAGGGTTGATATCGATCGTTCGTGATACTGTAGACGGAGATGGCAACGACAAAGGAGATACTGGACCACCACTGGGAGGCCTTTACCGACCAGGACCTGGAGGCGGTGATGGAGGACTACGGGGAGGAGTCGGTCGTCATCACGAACATGGGTACTTTCCGTGGACTCGAGGAGATCGAAGGGCTCTTCGAGAACATCTTCGCCGACTTCGCCCAGGAGGGATCGACCGCGGAGTTAGCCCAGGAGGAGGTCGACGACGACCTCGCGTACATCGTCTGGAACGGCGAGACCCCCGACAACGACTACGAGTTCTGCACCGACACCTTCGTCGTGAGGGACGACCTGATCGTCTCACAGACGTTCGCGGGCGTCGTCGAGCCGAAAGGGAGCCGGTAGGACACCCGTATCCTCTCGTCGACCGGGCCGGCGAGGGGAGGGGCGATCGCTCGGATCGGCTCCGGTCGTGACACAGTCAGCTACGCACCGAACCCGTTACCGACGGCCAGGACGGCACATCCGAGAGTTATCGCCCACTACTCGGAGACGAGCGCCCGAATCACCGGACGACGGTGACCGGTACCGGCGACCGACGGGTCACCGCCTCGGCGACGCTGCCGAGCAGCAGTCGGGAGATCCCGGAGCGACCCCGACTCCCGAGGATGATCTGGTCGACCCCCTCCTCCTCCGCGTAGGTGAGTATCGTTCGGGGGGCCTGGCCGGTCCGGGTTTCCGTGGTGAGGGTCACGTCGTGGCCGTTCGCGATCCCACTCACGCGCTCGAAGAGTTCCTCGGCGTTCTTCTCTTCGGCCTCGATGATGTGGCCGTAATCGAAGTAGCCCTCGGTGCCGTAGTGATAGCTCGGATTGATGACGTGGAGGACCCTGATATCGGCGTCGGGATACCGGCTGACGGCGAACTCGACGGCCTTCTCCGACTCCTCCGAGTAGGTCACGGGGACGAGGATGCGTTCTACCATGGTAGATCATTCACCACTGGGAGCTACGATACACGCCGGTTTAAATCGTACGCGGATTCCCGGTGGGGTCGTTTCGGGGGTGGAGCTATACCGATGGAGGGCGAACGCCTCATCCGATGGGTCCCCGCCACCATGACCGAGAGACGTGACAGCCGGTCGGTCGAGCCCCCCGAGACGGGGTCGTTCTCCCGGGGCGAGCCAGTGGTCGACCGCGAGGACGACGATCCGAGCGACGGCATCGTCATCCTCACGCCGACGGCGACGATCGCGGACTGGGAGATCAGGACCGACGACGGAGAGCGGACGATCGCGGAGACGAACCCCGAGTACGACCCCGAGGAGCCGGTCGTGCTCGTGACCTACGAGCACTGGCTGGACGAGTCCTGGCCCGGCTGGGAGGCGTCGGAGCCGGAGGCTCTCTTCGACAGCGTCTGCGATCGCGGGGTGAAGTTCTACTCGTTTCCCGCCTCCCGACTCGAACACGACCCGACGCGCACGCCAGTCGGCGACAGGGAGCCCGAACTGGAGGACGCCGACTCCGATCCCGAGGAGGGTGTAACCGGGACGGAGAACGCGAGCGAGCCGGGCGACGGGTCGGGTTCGGACGAGGAGGACGAACCGGACGAACCCGACGAGGGAGCTCCGGAGGAACCGACCTGGGAGCCACCGGAGTGGATCCTCGAGCTGAAGACGCGGCTGAGCGAGAGCGCCTCGGTCTCGATCGACCCCGGCGACGAGCTACTCAGGATCGAGACGCTCGGCGAACAGTACGCGGTCGACGCGGAGGGGGAGATCGAGGGCGACGGCGCGCTTCGAACCCGACTCGAACCGGTCGTCGAGGAGCTCTACGGGGACGAATAGAACGGTTGAGTCGCTCGAACGGCTGCTGTTCCGGTGTGAATCGTGTCGTGGTCCCGGTGCGATATCCACTCTCTCCGGGCTCGAAACGGGCGTTTCGGGAAGTGCGGTCGGTCGCGGCCGAACGGAATGCGGAGGTCATCGTCCTGCACGTCGACCTCTATCGGAACGGTCGGAAGGTGAGACGGAGTGAACTGCAGGCGGCGGTCGACGCCGAGGTCGGTCCCATCCCGGCTGCCGAGTACGTCATCCGCTCGGGCTACCTCTTCACCGAGACGATCCGCGGGGAGATAGAGGCACAGGACGCCGAGACGGTCGTGACCGGCCGCGGTCGAGACGCGGTCTGGCGACGAGTACTGAGCGGGCTGGTCCGCAGACGGTCGTTCGCGGCGACGCTCTCCGAGAGCGTCGAGTGTTCGATCATCGAAGTGAGCGCGTGAGCCGAACGCGAACCCGTCTCTAGCTGTCGACCGTCGACCGGAAACTGGTGACGGGAGGCCGACGACCGGTCCCCCGACGGCTCTCCTCGAACTGTTCGGAACGACTCCGAGGATCACGTCGCCGTCGGCACGCCAGTTCTGTCCGTCGGCGTAGCCCTAGCGGACGGTCTCCTCGGTGTCCTCGCCGGGGGCGGTCACGGTCCGGACGCCCTCTCAGAGCGTAAGCACAAACCCGTCGGGGAACGTAGCCGGGTCGACTCCCTCCTCGTCGGCGTCGTCGTCCGATCCGATATCTATCGGCTCCCGGTCGTCCCCGGCCTCGTCGGTGTCGTCCGTCTCGGTGTCGCCCGTGTCGTCCGTCTCGGTGTCGCCGGTGCCGTCGTCCCCGGGTGCGTCCTCG
>SKWB01000370.1 GCA_007129135.1 Halococcaceae archaeon
GGACCTCAAGGGACTGCACGTCGACCGCGTCCTCGTCGAGGAGGCCGTCGACTTCGTCGACGAGCTCTACGTCGGCGTGACGATGGACCGCGGGGAGGGAAAACCCGTCGCGATGGTCTCGGAGAAGGGCGGCGTCGACATCGAGGCGGTCGCCGAGGAGACCCCCGAGGCGATCGCCCGCGAGCACGTCGACCCCGCGTTCGGCCTCCACCCGTACCAGGCCCGGCGCGCAGTGGCGGAAGCCGGCATCCCGAAGGAGGTCAGCCGCGACGTCGTGAGCGTGCTCACCACGCTCTACGACCTCTACGAGTCCCGCGACGCGAGCGACGCCGAGATCAACCCGCTGATGGTCACCGGTGAGGGAGAGGTCGTCGCCGCCGACGCGGTCCTCAACGTCGACGAGGACGCGCTCTTCCGCCAGCCCGAGTTGGCCGAGATGGAAGAGGGCTCCTACGTGGACGATTTGGAGCGCAAAGCCGGCGAGTACGGCTTCGACTACGTCCGGCTCTCGGGCAACGTCGGCATCATCGGCAACGGCGCGGGCCTCGTGATGACGACGCTCGACCTGGTCGACTACTACGGGGGAGAGCCGGCGAACTTCCTCGACGTCGGCGGCGGCGCGAAGGCCGAGCGGATCGCGAACGCGCTGGACATGGTCTTCTCCGACGAGAACGTCGAGAGCGTCGTCTTCAACATCTTCGGCGGCATCACCCGCGGTGACGAGGTGGCGAAGGGGATCAACGAAGCCCTGGACGGGTTCGATGAACTCCCGAAACCCGTGGTGGTACGACTCGCGGGGACGAAGGCCGAGGAGGGGATGGAGATACTGAACACCGATCTCCTCCAGGTCGAAGAGACCCTGGAGGCGGCGGTCGAACGTGCGGTCGAGAACGCACGGGAGGTCTCGGCATGAGCGTCTTCGTCGACTCCGACACCCGTGTCGTCGTCCAGGGGATCACCGGCGGGGAGGGCTCGTTCCACACCGAGCAGATGATCGAGTACGGCACGAACGTCGTCGCCGGCGCGGTCCCCGGGAAGGGCGGCCAGGAGGTCGGCGGCGTCCCCGTCTACGACACGGTCCGCGAGGCGGTACGCGAGGAAGAGGCCAACGCCTCGGTGCTGTTCGTCCCGCCGGCGTTCGCCGCCGACGGGGTCTTCGAGGGGCTCGACTCCGAACTCGACCTCGTCGTCGCCATCACTGAAGGGATCCCGACCCAGGACATGGCGAAGGTGAAAAAACGCCTCTCGGAGGTCGACACGCGGCTGATCGGGCCGAACTGCCCCGGCATCATCACGCCGGGCGAGGCCAAACTGGGGATCCTCCCCGGCAACATCTTCAGTTCGGGGAACGTCGGTCTCGTCTCCCGGTCGGGGACACTGACCTACCAGGTCGTCGACAACCTCACCAAACGTGGGCTCGGCCAGACCACGGCCGTCGGGATCGGTGGTGACCCGATCATCGGCACGTCGTTCGTCGACACGCTCGCCGCGTTCGAAGAGGATCCGGCGACCGAGGCGGTCGTGATGTGCGGCGAGATCGGCGGCGAGGACGAGGAGCAAGCCGCGAAGTTCATCGACGAGAAGATGGAGACGCCGGTCGCGGGCTTCATCGCCGGGCGGACCGCGCCGCCGGGCAAGCGGATGGGCCACGCCGGCGCGATCGTCTCCGGTTCCGGTACTGGAACCGCCGAATCGAAGATCGACGCGCTCAACGACGCGGGCGTTCCGGTGGGGGACACGCCGGAAGAGGTCGCCGAGAGCGTCGAGTCGTTCCTGTAACGTCGACTGGCGACCGCCTCGGTCCCCGTCCCGAGCGCGACGGCGAGGTTATGCCCTCCGGCGACGTACGTGATAGCACACCATGAAGAGACTCGACTGTGCGATCGACGGCTGTCACGCCACCATCGAAGCCGAGAGCGAGGACGCGGTCATGACCCAGGTCGGCGCACACGCCGCGGAGGCTCACCCGGACCTCGAACTGGACGACGAGACGGTCGAGGGGATCAGGTCACAGATAATGACGGTCTGACCCCTCTCCCCACGGCGACGCTTCGGGGGTCCGAGCAGAGCGGTTATCTCCTTCCCGTGTGAGTACGAGCCGTACCGTATGGTGTCACGACACACGGAGACGGAGGGAGGAACGGGACGGCGGAGCTTCCTGGCGCTGGTCGGCCTGGCAGCGACCGCGAGTACGGCACAGGGGGCGGCGGCTGCGGAGCCGGCGGCATCGGCGTCCGGTGCCAGTCCGGCGCTCGTCGACGCCGACCTGGAGCCGGCGGAGGCGCTTTTGGCCTACGTCGAGGCGGTCTACGGCGATCGACTGGACGAGGCGGACGGCGAGACGGTTCTCGCCGGGATCGAGGGCTCGCTCGCCTCTGGGGAGGCCTTCCGCGAGGTCGGCCTGGAGAACGCCGACGAACCGGCGTTCGGCTTCGAGGCCTACCGGGGTGAGGAGTGATGGACGAGCACGTTCTCGCCGGCTCGATCGACGACCTCGGAGCCGGGCTGAGGAATGAAACGTTCACCTCGCGGGAGCTGACCGAGGCGTCTCTCGAACGCCTCGAGACGGTCGGCGAGGAGCTGAACGCGGTAGTGACGCTCACGCGCGAGCGGGCGCTCTCGGAGGCGGATCACGCGGATCGGGAACTGGAGGCGGGCGAGGACCGCGGGCCGCTCCACGGGATCCCCTACGGCGCGAAGGACCTGTTCGCCACCGAGGGCGACCCGACGACGTGGGGGGCGGAGCCGTACCGGGAGCAGGTCACCGAGGAGGACGCGGCGGTGGTCGAACGGCTCTCGGAGGCGGGGGCGGTCCTGGTGGGGAAGCTCGCGACGATCGAACTCGCCGGCGGCTTCGGCTACGACGATCCGGGCGCGGCGTGGAACGGGCCGACGCTGAACCCGTGGAACCGCGAGGCGTGGGCCGGCGGCTCCTCGAGCGGTCCTGCTGCGGCGGTCGCCGCCGGTCTGGTCGGCTTCGCGATCGGCTCGGAGACCTGGGGCTCGCTCAACACGCCGGCTGCGTTCTCGGGGGTTTCGGCCGTCCGACCGACCTACGACCGGGTGAGCAGGGAGGGCGTGATGGCGCTGTCGTGGACGATGGACAAGGTCGGGCCGCTCTGTCGCTCCGCGAGCGACTGCGAGACCGTGCTCCGAGCGATCGCCGACCCGGAGACGGGCGACCTCGACGCGTACGGCGGTCCCGAAGACCGGCCGCGGATCGCCGTCCCCGAGGGTGCGGGCGAGGACGAACAGGAGGGGGTGAGAGGGAACTTCGAGCGAACCCTCGAAACCCTCTCGGGGTTCGCCGAGGTCGAGCGGGTCTCGCTGCCCGACCTCCCCTACGAAGCGATGGCGGGGACGATCATCGACGGCGAGGCCGCCGCGGCGTTCGACGACCTGATCGAGAGCGGAGAGGTCCACGACCTCGCGGACCCGGTCCACACGCTCGGGAGCTACCGGGCGAGCACCGTGCTCGCGCGGGACTACATCAACGCGAACAGGGTGCGGGCGATCGCCCAACGCGAACTCGACTCGCTGCTCGCGGAGTACGACGCGCTCGTGACGCCGGCGCGTGCGTCGGTCGCGAGCAGGGTCGGGGAGTCGATGGGCGAGTTCTTCGGCGAGTTCGCCACCCCGCCGGTGAACGCGGCGGCGAACGTCACCGGCCTCCCGGGCGTCACGGTGCCGAACGGATTCGCGGAGGACGGCCTGCCGACCGGCGTCGAGTTCGTCTCGCGGGCCTGGGAGGAGTCGTCGGCGCTCGGGGTCGCCTGCGCCTACGAACGGCGGTCGGAGCGCCCACAGTACGCCGACCTGCTCGGGTAGAGGGCTCTCCTACGACCCAGCCTCGCCGACGATCCGGTCGTACGACGACCGCTGCAGGCGCTCGACGTCCGCCTCGAGACACCGGGCCATGTCGAGACGCAGGTCGCGCGTCTGCCGCCCTTCTAGCTGTCGCTCGCCGTCGATCCGGTGGCTGAGCGGTCGGTAGGCCGCGACGTCGAAGCCCATCCGGTCGAGGTAGGCCCGCACGTCGGGCGACTCGAGACCGTCGGTGATCGCCTCGTCCGTCAGTTCGCGGACCGTATCGAACCGGGGAAGGGTGATCAGCTCCTCGCCGACCCGTCCCTCCTCACCGTCGATCACGACGTCGGTCTCCGGGACCCGTTCCATCACGGCGGCCATCTCGCGGACGAGCCTGAGCGTCTCGCTCGGCAGGGCCACGTCCGGCGAGCGCCACTCGACCGTCGGCACCTCGGTCCGGAGCCTGAGCGGCGTCCAGACGGTGTCCTCGGGCGAGAAGTGCTCGGCGAAGCGCTCGGGGTCGACGCCCTCGTCCTTCGCGGCGGCCTCGAACTCCTTGAAGCGATGCTCCAGCAGCTGGTTCCACCCCTCGACGCTGTCGACGTACTCCCAGAGCTGTCCGTGCCGGGGGAACGTCTGGTAGCTCCAGTTGCGGTAGATGAACGCCCGCGCGCACGCGGCGACACGACGGCCGTCGTAGTAGGGCGAGGAGCTGAGCAGCGCGAGCGCGGGATCCAGCGCGATCAGCGTGTTGAGCTGATCCGTGACGTCCTCGCGGTCGAAGTGGACGTGCGTGCCGGCACAGTGCGCCGCGTACTCGAAGTCCTCGCCGACGACCCGACGCTGGATCGCGCCGCGCTCGCTGTCCTGTTCGCTGATCTCGGCCGGGCCGATCGGCGTCCCGCTCGGGACGAGCAGCCGATCGCGCGCGCTGGCCTCCTCCAGCACCCACTTCGTCCGGGCGGCGAACTCGTCGTAGAGCGCCCGGACGCTCTCGCAGGGGGAGGTCTTTATTTCGAGGAGCGGTTCGACGAACTCCGGGACGACGTGCTCCGAGAGCTCCGTCAGCCCGCCGGGGTCCGCGAGCGCCCCGCTCCGGTCGATCACCCAGTACTCCGCTTCGATGCTGACGTGCATGTGTTGGTGGTCCGTGCGGCCGGCCCCGGTGAGAGACCCGGCCACGAGAGCGCGATATGTGTAGAGAGTGACGAGCCTGCGTGGAAACCGTCGTCCCTGCGGTTGCAGGGGGAGACGCACTCGATGCACTAATCCTTTCGGTGACCGGCCACACAGTGAGGGCATGCCGATCCGCCCGCCGACCGAGACGGAGCTGCGCGAGTTCGGGGAGCGACTCCACCTCGACCTGCGAGAGGAGGAGCTGGCCGAACTCGTCGACCTCGCCGCCGCCCAACTCGACGACTACGAGACGGTCGCCTCCTACGACCCGACGGTACGCGCGGGCGGCGGGGAGGTCCGCCCGAGGAGCGCGGGTCGGCGCGCGCCCTCGGGGGAGAACCCGAAGAACGCGTGGGTCTCCCGATGTCGTGTTGAGGGGAGCGACGAGGGGCCGCTCGCGGGCTGGGAGGTCGCGGTGAAGGACAACGTGAGCGTCGCCGGGGTCGAGATGACCTGCGGCTCCCGCGTGCTCGAGGGCTACGTGCCGAACGCGGACGCGACGATCGTCACCCGTCTGCTCGACGCCGGGGCGACGGTGACCGGAAAGACGAACATGGACGACATGGCGATGACGACGAGCGGTCACAGCGCGTTCGGCCCGGTGCTCCACCCCGAGAGCGACGACCACCTCGCGGGCGGCTCGAGCGGGGGGAGCGCGGTCGTGGTCGCGACCGGCGAGGTCGACGCGGCGATCGGGACCGACCAGGGCGGGAGCGTCCGCCTCCCGGCGGCCTACTGCGGGATCGTCGGCCACAAGCCGACGCACGGGCTGATCCCCTACACCGGCTGTGTGGGCCTCGAGCACACGATCGACCACCCAGGTCCGATGGGACCGGACGTGGAGACCGTCGCCCGCCTGCTCACCGTCTTCTCGAGCGACGGCCCGGAGGCGACGGCGGCCGACGACCGCCAGCCACGGTCGACTCCAGACGAGCGGTATCACGACCTGGACGGGGAGGTCTCGGATCTGCGGATCGGCGTGCTTCGCGAGGGGTTCGACCGGCCGGACTCGGATTCCTCCGCGCTCGATCGGGTCCGCGAGGCGATCGACTTACTCGAGTCGGCGGGCGCGAGCACCGAGGCGGTCTCGGTGCCGATGCACGCCGACGCGCGGGCGATCCACTCGGTCTGCGCTTCCGAGGGATTGGTCGCCGCGATGGCCGGTGAGGGCCTCGGTCACGGCCGCCGCAAGTGGTACGACACGAACTGGATCGACGGCTTCGGGAAGTTCCGCCGGGCCGCCGGCGGCGAGTTCCCGGCGGCGCTGAAGCGGTCGCTGCTCGTCGGCGCCTACGCCGCCGAGGAGTACCACGCCCGCTACTACGCCCGCGGGATGAACCTCGTCCTCGACCTGACCGAGCGCTACGACGCCCTGTTCGAGGAGGTCGACCTGCTCGCGATGCCGACGGCGACGCTCACCGCCCCCGAGTACGACCCCGAGAGCGACGAGTTCGACCGGCTCAGCGAGAGCCGGGAGGCGGGTAACACCGCCGCGTTCAACCGGACCGGTCACCCGGCGGTCTCCGTTCCCGCGGGGCGGGCAGACGGCCTCCCTGTCGGCCTGATGCTCGTCGGCCCCGAGTTCGGGGACGCGAGCGTGCTCGACGCGGGCTACGCGCTCGAACGGCTCCGTTCGGAGGGGTGATCGGCTACACGAGGCGCTCGTCCACTTCCGAGAGCGCGATCGTCTCGGCCTCGATGTCGGCCTTGACCGACTCCTTGAAACCGCTCCCGGTCACGACGAGTACGGCCTCCTCGCCCTCGCGGATCTCGCCGCGCTCTCGGAGGCGAGAGAGTCCGGCGAGCGTCGTCGCGCACGACGCCTCGACCCGGAACCCACCCTCCCGGGAGAACCGTCGCCGTGCCTCTCCGATCTCGTCCTCGCTCACGCTCACCGCGCCGCCGGCGGTCTCGCCGAGGGCGGCCAGCGCCCGGGTGCCGCTGGGCGGGTCGGCGTTCGCGATGGAATAGGCGACCGTCTCTCGCTTCTCGATCGGCGAGACCTCGCCCGATCCCGCGTTCCACGCGCGAACGATCGGATCGCAGGCTGCGGCCTGAACGGCGTAGAGCCGAGGGAGGCGATCGAGGAGGCCACCCGACCGGAGTTCGCGGAGCGCCTTCCAGATCCCCGAGAGGTGCCCGCCGATGGAGACGGGGAGGACGATCGCGTCCGGCGTCGAAGGGGAAAACGCCTCACAGATCTCGTAGCCGGTGGTCTTCTGTCCGGCGACCCGGAGGGGTGTATCGGAGTTGAGAAACGGCGTCTCGACCCCCGGAGAGAGCGTCCGCCGGTAGAGGTCGCCGTACTCGCCCTCGACACGCAGGACCTCCGGGTCGTACTGGGCGATGTTCGCGAGTCGCTCGTTCGAGATGTCCGCCGGAACGAGCACCGTACAGTCGAGGTCGTGAGCCGCCGCGTGGGCGGCGACGCTCATCGCCATGTTACCGTGCGAGACCGTCCCGATCCGTTCGCCACCGCTCGCGGCGACGGCCGCCGCCCCGACCGCGCTCCCGCGGTCCTTGAAGCTCCCCGTCGGGTTCTGCCCCTCGTCTTTCACGTACGTCCGTACGCCCTCTGTGTCGAACATCGGTGTCCGAACGAGCGGGGTGCCGCCCGCGGCCGCGCCGACGCCCGTCGGAGGCTCGGTGGGCAGGACGGACTCGTAGCGCCACATCCCGGGATCGCTCGAAACCGGCCACGACCTCGGCGGAGACGCCTCCAACCAGAGGGGTTCGCCACAGGAACAGTGTGTTCGCGTGGCCCGTACCGTGCGATCGCCACAGGCGTAACAGACGGTGTCCATACTCCTCGCTCGGGGAGGAAGCGGAAAACCGCTCGGCTACAGGTAGGCCGCGTCCCAGCGGGTCGCCTTCCGGA
>SKWB01000026.1 GCA_007129135.1 Halococcaceae archaeon
GCGCCTCGATCACCTCCTCGGGGTCGGTCTCGTGGAGCGCGTAGGTCTCCGGAACCGGCACCCCGAGTTCCTCCGCGAGCGTGTAGAGCGACTCCTTGTCGAGCAGCGCGTCGATCGAGCCCCGGTCGGCGAACGGGAGGGTCACGCCCTCGGGTTCGGCCCGGGCGAAGGCGTTGACCCACTCGTCCATGCAGGCGAAGGCGACCGGCTCGTCACCGATCGCGGCAGCGATCTCCGCTACCTCGTCGCGAAACGCCCCGAGATCGGAGAGCGGGTCGGTCACCGCGCCGGCGTAGTCGACCGCGTGGGAGGAGGTGGCGACGCCGTTCGGGTCCCGGTCGAGCGCGATGACGGGGACGTCGTGGCGGGTGAGCGCGCGGGCGACGCCCAGGCCCGTGATGTGGGCGTTCGCGACGAGTGCGGGCGGTCGGTCGAACGAGGTGGCGTGGAGACGGTCGACGAGGGCGTCGTGGGAGAGGAACTGCTCGGCCATGGAGTCCCTTCTCCACGGGACCGTAAAAGCCGTCGCGAACCGGAGCGACCGACCGCGAGCGCGTACGCCCACCGAAAGGCGCTTGCCCCCGTTCGTCCGAACAGGAGTGTGATCTCCATCGCACTCGCCGGCAAGCCCAACGCCGGCAAGTCGACGTTCTACACCGCGGCGACCCGCGCGGAGGTCGACGTCGCGAACTACCCCTTTACGACGATCGACCCGAACCGGGGGGTGAGCTACGTCCGGACGCGCTGTCCCTGTCTCGACCGCGAGGAGCGCTGTGGCAACGAACACTGTCGCGACGGGAAACGCTACGTCCCGGTCCAGCTGATCGACGTCGCCGGGCTGGTCCCCGGCGCGCACGAGGGCCGTGGCCTGGGCAACCAGTTCCTCGACGCGCTCACCGAGGCGGACGCGATCGTCACCGTCGTCGACGCCTCCGGCGGGACGAACGAGGAGGGCGAACCGGTCGAGGTCGGCACCCACGACCCCGTAGAGGAGATCGACTTCATCGAGGAGGAGATGGACATGTGGCTCGCGGGGATCGTCGAGCGCAACTGGGAGTCGGTCGAACGGCAGTCGCGTACTCCCGACTTCGAGATCGACGCGGCGATCACGGACGTGCTGACGGGCTTCGGGGCGACCGAGCCGGAGGTCGTCGCCACCCTCCGAGCGCTGGAGTACCCGAGCGATCCACGCGAGTGGACCGACGAGCACAGGGAGGCGCTCGCGCGGGCGATCCGCGCCCGGACGAAGCCGATCGTCGTCGCCGCGAACAAGGCCGACGTCGCCCCCGAGGAGAACCTCGATCGACTCCGCGAGGGCGAGAAGCTCGTGATCCCGACCACCGCGGAGGGCGAACTCGCGCTCCGCCAGGGCTCGGAGGCGGGGTTGCTCGAGTACGATCCAGGGGATACGAGCTTCGAGATAGTCGGCGAGGTGAGCGACGCCCAGCGCGCCGGGTTGGAGAGGATCGGTACGGTGATGGAGCGCTGGGAGGGCACCGGCGTCCAGGGGGTGCTCGACGCCGCGGTCTACGACCTGCTCGATCGCTTTACCGCCTACCCGGTCCAGAACGAGACGAAGTGGACCGACGGCCAGGGCAACGTCCTCCCCGACGCGGTCCTGCTCGCCCGTGGCTCGACCCCGCGGGATCTGGCCTACGCCGTCCACTCCGACATCGGGGACGGCTACCTCCACGCGGTCGACGCCCGGGAGAAACGCCGGATCGGAGAGGACCACGAACTGGAGGAAGGCGACGTGGTGAAGATCGTGAGCACGGCGAAGTGAGGCGCTCGCCCATCGAGCGGGCGACGGCGTGTGATCCGGTCGCAGTGCAGTCCCCTATACGCGTTCGGTCCCTGCTACCCGTATGAAGCCGACACGCCGCGCGTTCCTCGCCGCGGGCGCGCTCTCGCTCACCGGGGTCGCCGGCTGTCTCGACCTCGCGACCGGCGACGGGGTCGAGTTCGACGCGGCACGGGCGGCCGTCCCGGAAGGCGTCCTGGAGGAGGTCGGCTACGACGAACACGAACGGTGGACGGAGCGACACACGGAGACGGTCGAGGCGGCCGGCCAGCGCCGGGAGATCGAGTTCGTCGACCGAGCGGTGGAGTACGACCGGAGCGTCGAGATCGCCGGCGGGCGCATCCAGGGAGCGGTCTTCGCGGCCTACGCGACGCCGAAAGGGGAGCTCCTCGGCAGGGTTCTGAACCCGATCGAGGGAGCCGACGACCGCGAGGTGGTCGACCTGCTCCAGGAGGACGGTATCCAGCGGAGGTACACCGATATCGGCGATCCCGAGCGGAGGGAGGGCTACGAGACGACCGTTCTCGACACGGAGGTGACCGCCGGGGTGTACGACGCGGCGGTCCGGATCGCGGACCTGCCGGTCGAGATCGACGCGACGCTCCACGTGAGCGAGCCGATCGACTCCGGCGATGACTTCGTGATCTGTGTGGGGGGCTACCCCGCCGTCCTCGACGAACGGCCGACGATCGAGAGGCTGTTCGAGGGCCTGGAACACCCGGTCTGATCCCGCCCGGACGGCGAGCGGTGCCCCCTCCGTGACTCAGTCGAACAGCCGGTGGAGGTAGTCGCCCATCTCCCGCGAGAGCGAGACCTCCTCTAGCCCCTGCCAGCGGTACTCGAAGACGAGACCGTCGTCCTCGCCGCCGCCGGTCACCGGGTGGACCCACCGTTCGCGTTCGTGATCCACCTCGACGTGGAAGAAGTGTCTGCGGTAGAGCCCGCGAGAGGGGTGTTCCCAGGTGTCGGTGACGAGGTAGGCGATCCGGTGGAGGTCGGTCAGCCCGCTCTCTTCCCGGATCTCGCGGACGACGGCCTCCTTCGGCTCCTCGCCGGGCTCGACGGTCCCCTTCGGGACCTGCACGCCCGCGTCGCGGCTTCGGTGGCTGAAGACGAGCAGTTCGCACGGATCGGCGACGAACCGGGTGACGTAGGCGTACGCCTTCTCGACGGGCTCGTCCATGAACCGACCGACGCACCCGGGGGTCCTAACCGTCCCGATCCCGTCAGGAGCCCCGAGTTAGCCCGAGAGCGGCGGACGGGTGAGATGACTCCGCCACGGGTCGACGATGTACTACGGACGAGGACGCCGACGTGGTCGCCGCTCCCGCGCAGTCCGGCTCCCCGAAACCTCACTCGAAGCGCTCTGCGGTGTCCATACCAACGACGATGCCAGTCGAGCGGCCGAGTGAGGAAGCGTCACCCTCGCTCGCGACGAACAGCGCCTCTGCCTGCCGGTGGTGGGCCTCTCGAACGGCGTCGGCGAGCGCGGGCTCGAGTCCGTGCGACGAGAGGAGGTCGGTCCACTCGTCGGGATCGACTGCGTAGGCCCGTCGGTCCCCGGTCGTGACGTAGGGCGACGCCTCGAACCGGGAGTGGCGGCCGATGAGGTCGGCGTCGATGACCTCGAGGGCGTCCGCTATTGCCTCGGTGGAGAGGTCGGTCGCTTCGGCCGCTTTCTCGACGATGGTCGGTTCGATCGCCGTCGTCCGGACGGTCTCGTCGGTCACACGTCCGGGTTCGGCCGCTCCGCCCATCAACTGACGGTCGGCTACTGCGGCCCGAAGTAGACCGCCGCGAGCAACAGCGCCAGGAAGACGTAGGCGCCCCGAACGAGGAGCATCGTCGCCAGCGTCGGATCGGGGCTCCGGCGGGCGAAGCCGGCGACGACGCCGAACGCGAGCACCGCGCCGAGGCTCTCGATCGGGAAGACGGGCAGGAGCGCGAAGGCTGTCACGAGGACGAGCGAGAGCGCCATCAGCCCGTACGCGAGGTCCCGGGCGCGTCGCGGTCCGAGGACGACGGCGACCGTCCGCTTCCCGATCGAGCGGTCGTAGGCGTAGTCGTCCTCGTCGTCGATCACCTTGATCCCGGTGAGCAGGACGAGGAAGACGACCGCGAAGGCGACGGGGAGCGCGGTGAGCGTCTCGGTCTGGACGTAGAACCCACCCAGGATGGCGAGGGCGATCCCCGCGGGGTAGCCCATCGTCGCGCCGAGCGGGTGCATGTCGAGCTGTGGGGCGTGGTGGTAGGCGATCAGCCAGGCCGGGAGGGTGAGCAGCGCCGCCCAGGGGTCGACCGAGAGCCAGAGCAGCGCGAGACAGGCGAAGAACGCGACGGAAGCCGAGAGCAGAGCGAGCCGGCAGCCGGGTTCGGTGATCGGGTGGTCGTCGTCCTCCCCTCGCAGGTGGAAGTCGACGTAACCGTCTTTCACGTGGGCGGTGTAGACCGCGAGGAAGATCGCCGTCATGTGCAGCGCGCCGAGCGCGAGCGAGAACTCCCCGGCGAGCATGCTCCCGAACCAGGAGCTCGCGAGCGGCGGGAGCATGAAGACGGGGTGGACCTGCGAGGCGAGCGCGGAGAGCTCCGCGCGGACTCCGGTCCCGTGACGAGCGAATCGCACGGCGGTGAGAGGGACGCGACGCACATATAGCTGTGCGCGGCGGGGGCTTACCGGTCGGAGCTGTCCTTTTCGAGGTACTCGATCTCGACGACGACGTCGGTGCCGGTCCGGTCGGAGATCCGCTCGTCCAGCTGCTCGGTGAGCCCCGGGAAGTCGGTGTCGGCGGGCCGGTTGATCACGATCGAGATCCGCCTGTCCTCCTCGGTCAGGCCGGCGTCGCTGAACTCCGTCTGGACCGAGACGAGTTCGAGGTCCGAGAACTGCTCCTCCGAGAGCGTCCGCTCGATCTCCCCGTTCACCTGCGTGTCGAAGTGGACCTCGCTCGCGATCACCCCGCCGGAGACGACCAGCACGACGAGGAGCACGCCGATCGCCGCGAGCCCGCGGTCGAAGCCGTCGACGGAGAGTCTGTCGCCGAGCTCCCGGTCGTCCCAGTCGTGGGGCCGGTAGCCGAGCCGCCAGAGCACGACGATCGCCGAGAGCGTGATCAGCACCGCGTTCACCGTGAGGAGGACGAACGCGCCGATCGCCACCGAGGGGAGCCCCCAGGCGATGCCGATGCCGACGGCGGCGGCGGCGGGGATGAGCGCCGCGGCGATCATCACGCCGACGATCGAGAGTGGGACGGCCGTCGCGAGGCCGAACGCGCCCGCCGCGCCAGCGCCGATCCCGACCGCGACGGCGAGCACGCCCGGGGCGATGCGGCGGTCGATCTGGGCGACCGTCCGGACGTCGAGTGCCGGCGGGACGAAGTACATCGTTCGGACCGCCCAGGCGAAGACCGTCGCGCCGACGATCGCGACGATCAGGCCGAGGACGAGCGCGCGAAAACCCTGCCAGATCATCGAGGGGTCGTCGAGGACGGTGCCGATGCTCGCGGTGAGCGCGGCACTGACCTGCGGGGCGATCACCATCGCACCGACGACGATCGCCGGCGAGTCGAGCAACAGCCCAGCGGTCGCGACGACCGCGCTCAGCACCGTCATCACGTAGTAGGTGCCGAGGTTCGGCGTCATGGTGAAGGCCTTCGCGCGGATCTCGGTCCGGTCGACGCTGTCGTCGTGTCTGCCCGAGAACCGGCGCTGGAGGTCGTCGAAATGTTCGGTCGTCGCCGTCTCGGCGCTCGTGATGACGGTGTACCTCCCGTCGAACCCCTCCTCGCGCAGGTCGTCCATGACGGCACCGACGGCCGCCGTCGGCAGCGGGAACTCGACGACAACCGCCTCGGAGCGACCGCTCGCCTCCGCGGTGACGACGTAGTCCACGTCGCGGTCGTCGAGCGCGTCGAGCCACCCCTCGCGTCGGTCCTCCGGAACGAGGACCCGAACCACTCGCATACACCCCAGTCACGGGCCAGACGGAAAACCAGCGTGATCGATCGGCACGGTTTTCCGACCGGCACGAGAGGGGCTCGCATGCACCGAGGGCTGCTCGTTCCGAACACGGGCGTCGACCCCGTCGAGATCGCGAGGCGCGCCGAGTCGGGCGGCTACACCTCCGTCTGGAGCGGCGAACTCTGGGGCTGGGACGCGTTCGTCCGGCTGGGACGGATCGCCGAGGCGACCGACCTCCCGGTTGGGACGGCGATCGTCAACGTCTTCTCGCGGACGCCGGCCGCCATCGCCGGCGCTGCCGCCTCGCTCGCGAGAGCGACCGAGGAGACCGTTCGGGTCGGCGTCGGCCCGAGCACGCCGCGGGCGATCGAAGCGATCCACGGCCTCGAGTTCGAGAGCCCGATCGGACAGGCCCACGAGACGGTCGAACTCGTGAAGAAGCTCACCGGCGACGGCGAGCGGGTGAGCTACGACGGCGAGTTCCGCAGCGTCGAGGGGGTCCCGCCGCTCGACGTCGACGTCGCGCTCTACAACGCGGCGCTCGGACCGGCGAACAGGCGGCTGACCGGCCGGCTCTGTGACGGCTGGCTCCCGCACAACGTGCCGTTCCCACGCATGGACGAGGCGTTCTCGGTGATCGCCGAGGCAGCGGAGGAGGCCGGCCGCGACCCGGAGGGGATCGACGTCTCCCCCTACGTCCCCTCCGCGGTGTGCGAGGAGCGAACCGACGCGTACGATCTGGTCCGTAGTCACGTCGCCTACTACGTCGGCAACGGCCCGGGCTACCGGAAGTCGGTCGCGACGCTGTTCCCGGAGGAAGCGGAGACGATCTCGGAGGCGTGGGCGGCGGGCGAGCGCGGTCGTGCAGCCGACGAGGTGAGCGACGCGATGGTCGAGGCGCTCGGCGTCGCGGGCACGCCCGAGGAGGCGAGAGAGCGCTTCTCGGAGGTCGCGGCGCTCCCGACGATCGACGAGCCGATCCTGGTCGTGCCCGAGCGGGCCGACGAGGAGACGGTCGATCGGACGGTCGAGGCGCTCGCGCCGAACGCGGGGTGAGTGACGGGACTCACTCGACCGCGAGGACCGCGTCGAGGTCCGGGTCGGACTCGAGTAGCTCGTAGCTCCCGTCGTCGTCGGCGACGACCCCCTCGCGCGCGAGGTGATCGAGGTGGGCGTAGGCCTCGCCCGGCCCGTGCATGACGTGGATCCCCGAGAGGCCGCCGAAGAGGTGTGCGCTCACCGTCCAGGCGTCGGCGGGGCCGTGCTCGGAGAGCACCCCAAGCACGTTCTCGGTCCGCTCTCGGTGGTGCTCGGCGATCACCCGCGCGCGTTCGCTCGGCTCCTCGATCGGATCACGGTGGCCCGGCCAGGCGCGGTCGTAGCCTCGCCCCTCGATCCGCGAGAGCGTCTTTAGGTACCGTTCGAGCGGCCGGTCGACCCGGACGTCCGCGCCGCCGACGTTCGGCGTGTAGACCGGGAGGATCGCGTCGCCGACGAACGCCTCGGTCCCCTCGTCGATCTCGTAACAGCAGTGGCCGGCGGCGTGGCCGGGGGTGTGGACGGCCCGGAGCGTCACGTCGCCCGCCTCGATCTCGGTCCCGTCCTCGATAGACGTCACCTCCGCGGGATCGCCCGCGATGTGGGTGTGGTCCTCCAGAAAGGCGAGCAGGCCCTCCCGGTCCTCGTCGGGCATCCCCCAGCGCGAGAAGAGCTCGCGTCGGCGGGAATCGAGGTCGGACAGGGCCCTCTCTTCCTGTGCGACGAGCGGCGCGTCCGCCTCGTGGACGTAGACCGTCGCGTCGCTCTCGGCCTGGATCTCGCCGGCCAGTCCCGAGTGGTCGGGGTGGAAGTGGGTGAGCAGGACCTGTGAGACGTCGGCGAACCCGTAGCCGAGGTCTGCGAGGCCCTCGCGGAGCCCCTCCCTGGCCGTCTCGGTCGCGACCCCGGTGTCGACGAGCGTCGGTTCCGCACCCTCCAGTACGTAGGCGTTGTTCCGCCCCTCGAACTCCCGGTTGCCGAGCGAGATCCGGTCCATGGGCCCGCCACACCTTCCGGCGGTAAACGCGCGTCGATAGGCGAGGGGTTTGCACACGGTTATCA
>SKWB01000105.1 GCA_007129135.1 Halococcaceae archaeon
GCTCGAGTCCACGCTGACGGAGCTCCGTCGTGACGACGTGCCCGTCGAGACGCTCTCCGAGGAGCAGATCGCGGGTACGCTCGCGCTCGCCCGCGACGGCGACCTCCCGAAGGGGAGCGTCCGCGACCTGCTCGCGGCGCTCGCCGGGGCCCCGAAGCTCACCCCCGAGGAGGCGCTCGAACGCGAGGACCTCGGCGGTGCCTCCGAGACCGAGGTCCGCGAGGCCGTCCGTGTGGTCGTCGAACGAAACGCCGACCAGGTCGAGTCCGAGGGGATGGCCGCCTTCTCGGGGCTCATGGGCGAGGCGATGGGTGCGCTCGGTGGGACGGCCGACGGCGAGGCCGTCTCGACCGCCCTGCGTGAGGAGATCCAGGAGCGGGCGGGCTGATACGGACCGCTGTCACCGTCGGCCGTTCGAACCCGGAGAGTACCGGTGGGACCGGGGCGGACAGCGGTCAGTACGGGTCCCGAACGTTCTTCGGCGCGAGCGTACTACCACCTACGATGACGCTCACCCTCGAGGAGTTCTCACCCGGCGACAGCTTCACCGGCGGGACCTACGAGATGACCGAGGAGGAGATCCGGTCGTTCGCCGAGGCGTACGATCCCCAGCCGTTTCACACCGATCCGGAGTTCGCCCGAGAGGAGTCGATCTACGGCGGCGTGATCGCGAGCGGCTGGCACACCGCCGCGGTGACGATGCGCCTACTCGTCGACTCGCTGCTCTCCGAGACCGCGAGCCTCGGCGCGAAGGGCGTCGACGAGCTCCGGTTTCACCAACCTGTCAGGCCGGGCGACGTGCTCTCGATCGAGACGGAGGTCCTCTCCGTGGAGCCGGAGACCGAGGACAGGGGCCTCGTCCGGGCGCGAACGGAGACGAGAGACGGCTCGGGCGAACTGGTGTTCTCGATGGTCGGGCTGGTGATGGTCGCGCGAACGTAGGCTCCGCTCCCGGCACATTCCCGGCGGGACGGTGCCGGTTCGCCGTCTGTGGGGCCCGCAGACCCGTCGGAACGGGAGAAACGTTTGAATCGGCCGGGTGCGATAGGGACAGACGCAATGGGAGTCCCGTACGCATCGCTCGGTGGAGCCCCAGGCCTGATCGCCCAACTGGGAGCCGACACGACGGCAGTCGTCGCCGCGGTCGTGACGCTCGTGCTGGTCGGGATGGTCCTCGCGGTGCTCTACGTCACGTTCGCCGTCCCGATTCCGGACGCCGATGACGGACGGGCCGCGGGCGACGTCGACGCGGAGCCCGCCTTCGAGGAAGGTGGACGTGCGGAGCCGGGGGCGACCGACCGGAGTCCGTCACCGACCGACCGGTCCGACCCGGAGTGACGGCCCGGTCACGCCAGACCGAGGCGTTCCGAACCGCGACCGCCACGAGGCCTTCGTGACCGCGCTCAGCGGTCGCCGTCGCCGGCGTTCCGTGGCGGGGAGCGGTCCCCGTAGGCTACCTCCGCCGCACGGGTACACCGTCTGACGACCCCGTGGAGCGTACGGATCTCGCGGTCGGTGGGGTGTGCCCGACCGAGGACGCGACGGACCATCCTGACCGTCTTCGGACGCTTCCCGTCGGGGTAGTCGATCGCTCGGAGCAGCGAGTCGACGTTCGTGTAGAGCTGTTCGATCTCGCGCTCGTCGGCGCGGTCGTAGGCGGCGGGGAGCTGATCGCGCGCGAGCGCGAGGTCGCGGAGTTCGTAGAGCGCGACCGTCGCCGCTTGGCCGAGGTTCAGGACGGGGTACTCGGGGTTCGCGGGGATCGAACAGATCTCGTCGATCCGGGCGAACTCCTCGTTCGTGAGGCCGATGCGCTCGCGGCCGAAGACGAGCGCCGTCGGCGCGTCGAGGTCGGCGAGACGGTCCCGTAGCTCCGCGGGCGTCGAGAACGGGTACCGGACGTGTTTCGTCGCGTCCTCGTTGGTCGTTGCGGTGAAACCGACGGTGTGATAGCGCTCGACCAGCTCGTCGAACGTGATCGTCTCGGCGTTCGGCAGGACGTCCTCCCGTGCCTGGCCCGCGAATCCGTAGGCCTCACCGTCGACGTCGAGTTCCGGCGGGTCCACGAGCAGGAGCTCCGAGAAGCCGAAGTTCTTCATCGCCCGAGCGATCGTTCCGACGTTCCCGGGCGTCTTCGCGTCGACGACGCAGACCGCTGGGGGGGAGCTCATTCGCCCGTCGGGTACTCGCGGCCGAACTCGCGGATGTCGACCCGGCGGCCCTCCTCCGGTGGGTCGATCGCCCGCTCCTCTCCGGTGGGCACCGACGGCGCGGGCAGATCCTCGATCGAGGCGGTGTCGACGTGCTCCATCCCACCGTAGCCCGCCGGCGCGCGCTCGCCGTCGGCGAACCACTCGTGGAACGCCCGCTGCATCGCTTCCTCGCCGGCGTAGTCGGCCCCGCCCTCCTCTCGGAACCAGTAGAGGAAGTCGGCTTCGTGCTCGGCACAGACGATCACCTCGTGGCCGGGTTCGCCGTAGACCACCGCCGCCACCTCACAGCGTTCCTTGTCCTCCTCGCCGTGGATCAGCCAGCAGGCGTTACACGGCGCGTTCACCAGGATCGAGAGCCGCGCGAGGCGCTGGCGGTCCGGCTTCGGGATCTCCTCTCTCTCCCGGAACTCCCCGTCGTCGTCGAAGACGACCTCCTCGTCGAAGCGCCATCCCCGCAGCCCGATGCTGACCTTGCCCATGGGGGAGCGAGGGTACGAGCGGATAAAAACCGCCTGCCACGCGGGCGGGGGTGGCGGGTGCCGCTATCGGACGGCCTATGTCGGCGCGCCCCTCACTCTGGGTATGAGAACGGTGGACGCGGTGGGGCTCCCGATCGGCGACGGCCACCCCCCACGGATCATGGGCGTGCTCAACGTGAGTAGCGAGTCGCCGTACGACCCGAGCGTCTTCGACGACCCGGGCGAGGCCGCCGCGTACGTCGACCGCGAACTGATCGACGAGGGTGCCGAAATCGTCGACGTCGGTCTCGAATCCGCGAACAAGCGCTTCGAGGTGCTCTCGGCCCAGGGCGAACTCGACCGGCTCGACACCGCCTGCGAGGCGATCGAATCGGTCTCTGGGGACGCGGTCTTCTCGATCGAGACCCGGTACCACGAGGTGGCCGACGAAGCCCTCTCGCGCGGGTTCGATATGGTCAACGACATCTGTGGCTTCGCCGACCCCGAGATGCCCTCGGTCTGTGCGGAGCACGACGCCGCCGTCGCGAAGATGGCCTCCCCGCCGGATCTCGAACGGCCGGGTGCGATCGACAACGTCGACGAGATCTACGAGGCGCTCTCGCAGAACGGCTTCACGGAGAAGACGATCGTCGACCCCGCCTTCGGGGGCTGGTCGGAGGGCAAGACGCTCGCGGACGACCGGGAGACGCTCGAGCGACTCCGGGAGTTCCGCGCGCTCGGCCGACCGATCCTCGTCTCGATCAACCGGAAGAACTTCTTACGAACGCTCGCGGGCCGGACGACCGAGGAGGCACTGGCGGTGAGCCTCGCCGCGACCTCGATGGCGGTTGAACGCGGCGCACACGTCGTCAGGACCCACGACGTCCGGGAGACGGCCGACGCGGCGACGATCGGCCACGCATTCACGCCGACGCGCCTGCGAACCGATCGGGTGGAGGAACTCGACGTCCGGACCGACGGCGACCTCCACAGACACCTCGAAGCGGTCGGTTCGGAGCGCGAAGCCGACCTCCCTCGGGTCTTCACGCTGGCGCTCTCCCCGGAGGAACGGCGAGCACTCCTCGGAGCCGTGAGGGGTATCGAGGGCGTCTCGCTGACCGATACCGATCCCGCCGTGCTGATCGCGGGCTCCCGGGGGATCGGTCGACTCACCGACACGCTCGGCTCCGACCCGGGCGCGCTCGCGCCCATCTTGGAGGACATATCGGATGGCTTGTACTAAGAGAAAGCTTATGTACGACCGTCCGATACGAACGGGTGGAAGCCGGAACGGCCCCCGGGTAGGGGTATCAGGTGGTTCGTTTCGGCTCGCGATTGCGGTTCCCTGGACCCTGATCGGTGAGCGACGGTGAACTTCGAGAGCTGGGAGCCGGTCTACGAGGCGATCCTCGACGACTTCGGGTTCGGTCGGGAGGCCGACGAACGCGCCAGAGACCGGCTCGCGGCGTTCGCCGAGCCGTTCGAGTTCGGCCGGCTCGACTGTTCCAGACGAACGGTCGCGGTCGTGGGCGCGGGGCCATCGCTCGAGGAGGAGACCGAGGTCGCCGCCGACTGCGGGGTCGTCTTCGCCGCCTCGACCGCCGCCGACACGCTCCTCGACGCCGGAATCGGTGTCGACTGCATGGTGACCGACCTGGACAAGAACGTGGAGACCGCCCGAGCCCTCACCCACGAGGGCGTCCCGGTCGCGGCCCACGCCCACGGCGACAACCTCCCCGCGATCGAACGGGAGGTCCCCGGGTTCGACCCGGAGAACACGCTCGCGACGACGCAGGCCGCGCCCGTGGAGGCCGTCTACAACCCAGGCGGGTTCACCGACGGGGATCGGGCGGCCTTCCTCGCGGATCACCTCGGCGCCGAACGTTTGGAGTTCGTCGGCTGGGACTTCGACGATCCCTCGGTCGGGCCGATGAAAGCGCGAAAGCTCCTCTGGGCCGAACGGCTGCTCTACTGGCTCGAGCAGCGGCGAGGAGAGCGCTTCCCCGTGCTGGACGGTCGACGGTCGGGGATCGATACGTGGGCGATTCCTATCTAAGGGATCAGGAGCACTTTCCCGCTCGACTGCCGGTCCTCGACGTGTGCGTGGGCCGCCGCGGCCTCCGAGAGCGCGAACGACTCGCCGAGGACCACCTCGAGTTCGCCCGAGGCGAACCCCTCCGTGAGTTCGGGCAGCGCAGAGAGCACTCGTTCCGGGGCGTGGCGCATCGAGGTCCCCAGGTGGAAGCCGAGGACGGACTTCGCCTCGAAGAGCAGCCGCACCGAGTCCACCCTCCCCGGCTCGCCGCTGGCCGCCCCGAAGGCGACCAGCCGTCCCATCGGCGCGAGCGCGTCGAGGCTCCGGGAGAACGTCTCGCCGCCGACGCTCTCCAGGACGAGATCGACGCCCTCGCCGTCCGTCTCGTCCAGGACGACCTCGTCGAACGCCTCTTCGGTGTATCGGATCGGGTGATCGCAGCCGAGGCGTTCGGCGAGCGCGAGCTTCTCCGGTGTGCTCGCGGTGCCGAAGACCTCCGCACCGGCGCGCGCGGCGAGTTGGACCGCGGCAGTCCCGACCCCGCCCGCTGCCGCCTGGATCAGCACGCGTTCGCCCGCCTCCAGCCCGCCCCACTCGAAGAGACAGGCGTGGGCGGTGAGGTACTGCACCGGCATTCCCGCGGCCTCCTCCGTGCTCATCCCGTCGGGGACCGGGAGCAGGCTCTCGGCGTCGGCGACCGCGTACTCCGCGTAGCCCCCGCCGCCGAGCATCCCGACGACGCGCTCTCCTTCCGATCGACCGACGCCCTCGCCGACGGCGTCGACGGTCCCCGCCACCTCCATCCCGGGGACGAACGGTGGCTCCGGCCCGCCGAGGTACTCCCCGCGGCGCTGCATCACGTCGGCGAAGTTGAGCCCGGCCGCCCCGACGTCGATCCGAACCTCTCCCGGCCCGGGCTCCGGTCGCTCGCGGTCGACGGTCTCGAGGACCTCGCTATCGCCGTACTCTGTCGCTTCGATTGCGTTCACACCTCCGCTAGCGGTGCCGAACCGATAAGTGAGGCGACAGCGGGCCGGGCGGACGCTGCGCCGGGTACGACTATCCCCCCGGAGTTCGTATCGGGCGTATGGCCGATCACCGTCTCGGACTCCGCAGCTGCGATGACGAACACCAGGACGTCGGGCTGGACGTCGAGGGCGACCTCCCTCACTGGCTCGACGGCACGCTCTACGGCAACGGCCCGGGGCTGTTCGAGGTGGGCGAGAGGCCGCTCAGACACTGGTTCGACGGCTTCGCGATGCTCCGGCGCTTTCGGATCCGGGACGGGGGTGTTCGGTACTCGAACCGGTTCATCCGGAGCGAGGCCTACCGGAGCGCACGCGAGGGGAGCCTCGCCTTCGGCGAGTTCGGGACGACCCCCCGGTTCCCCCGGGTCGCGGCGCTGAAACTCATCGCCGGTGGCTCGCTCACCGACAACGCCTCGATCACCGTCCGTCACCGCGACGGGGCCTACCTCGCGGTGACGGAGACGAAGCGGGCGGTCGCCTTCGACCCGGAGACGCTCGCGACGCTCGGCACGCGCGAGATCGACACCGGAATCGACGCCACCGGGACGCTCGCCCACGACCACTACGACCCCAGGAGAGCCGAGACGATCGGCCTGGGGACGCGCCTCGGGAGCGATCCCGGCTACGTCCTCACCCGCAGACCGGACGGTGAGGAGACGGAGGGGTTCGCGCGGATCGACGTGGAGAAACCGGCGTACATGCACAGCTTCGCGCTCACGGACGACCACGTCGTGCTCACCGAGAGCCCGCTCCGGATCGACCCCAAGGGGATGCTCTCTGGTGCCTCGTTCGCGGAGACGTTCCGGTGGTATCCGGAGGAGAACACCCGGTTTCTCGTCGTCGACCGGGACAGCGGCACGCTCGTCGCGAAGGCCGAGACGGCGGGCTTCTTCACCTTCCACCACGCGAACGCCTTCGAGGAGGACGGAGAGATCGTCCTCGACTGCGCCGCGTTCGACGACGGCCTGGTCGTCGGCGCGCTCTCGCTCGCCCGGCTCAGACGCGGGCGACCCGACGTCCCGGGAGCCGAACTCCGACGGTACCGGATCGAGGTCGCCACCGAGGACGTAGTGACAGAGCGGCTCCACCCGGGGCCGTTCGAGTTCCCCACGTTCGACTACACACACCGAAACGGCCGTTCCTATCGGTATCTCTACGGCGTCGGGCGGGGTCGGGACGCCGCGTTCGACGACCGGATACTCGGCGTCGACCTGGAGACCCGTGAGGCGCGCTACTGGTCCGAACCCGGTACCTACCCCGGCGAGCCGCTCTACGTACCCGGCCCTGGAGACGCCGAGAACGACGGCGTCCTGCTCTCGGTCGTGCTCGACGGCGGGGAGGGACGCTCGTTCCTGCTCGTCCTCGACGCCGCGACGTTCGACGAACGCGCCCGGGCGTGGCTCCCCCACGCACTGCCGTTCGGCTTTCACGGCTCCTTCTTCCTGACGGGGGAGAAACCGGTGCCGTCGATGGCGTAGGATCGGTGCCGTACGACTCCCAGGAGGGTTCGCTTTCGAGGGGCTGCGACAAACCGGCCGGGGGGTAGGCGTGCGAACCTACCGCTGTTAGTCCACTCGATTTTCAGTTACGGTGGCAGCGTCGTGCTGCGTAGAGAGCGCGAATGCAGCACGGACTTCGACTCGATCCGCGGAACTGGTGATCGCTCAGTAGAGGTGATGCACGTAGCGATCAGTCCGTGAAGCTACCCTGCACTTATCAATAATCGCGTGCGAGATACAGAGCGCCGATGCAGCACGACGACTCCGTTCGTCTCTTCCCGAAAGCAGTGAACTATCCGCTCACTACACGTGCGTACGGTACGCGGATACGCCGATCGCGCGAGCGAGATGTCGATACCGCCGTGTTGCACACACGGCGCATTTCGGTCACGATACCACCCTGGGATGCTGACGGAGACACATCGTGCCCTCAGGGTGATATGGTCGCCACTGCACGGAGTAGTCGTTCATTAATCTGACTTTTCACTGTCATCCACCAGGGACGAAACGACGAGTCGTTTGGTCCCGCGCCGAAGGAGACCGCTTGCTGCGGGTTGCGAGATATCCAGATCAGCGGCGACGTCGCTGAGAGTTGCCTTCCGTGGGTCTTCGAAATACCC
>SKWB01000225.1 GCA_007129135.1 Halococcaceae archaeon
CCTGGCGATCAACCACTTCGAACTCGAACCAGGCGACAGCATCGGCTACGAGTACCACCGACACCTCGACCAAGAGGAGGTGTTCGTCGTCCAGCAGGGTACGGTGACGTTCGAGACCGAATCGGGTGGGGTCGAGGTGAGCGCAGGTGAGGTGATCCGCTTCGCACCCGGCGAGTTCCAGTTGGGGCGGAACCGGAACGAAGGACGTGCGACGGTCCTCGCGTTCGGCGCGCCACGGGAGACCGAAGAGATCGAGTACTACCGCGAGTGCCCCGACTGTGGTGAGGAAACCGTTCAGGTCCCCGAATTCGACGAAGACAGTGAGCGGTTGCGGATCCGCTGTACTGAGTGCGAGGCGGTGACCGAGGAGATACCGCTCTGAACGTCGCCTCGGCCGACCCGATCACTCCTGGCCGTAGAGCATCAGGTCGCCGCTCGCGAACACCATCACCATGAACTCGTCGACGTGGAACGAGACGAACGCCTCGTCGTCGCCGCTCCGTGGGAAGAGCGCGTCGAGCGCCTCGGGATCGATCGTCTCCGATAGGCTGAGGTCGAGCGAGATCGGGGAGACGCCCTTCGCGTCGGCGATCGCCTCCGTGATCTTCGTTCCGAGTTCGCGGTCGTCGTCCTGGTCGGCCGTCGCGTGGTGGACACAGCCGGTTGCACCTGCGATCATACCCGTCCCTGCCCTCGCCTCACGTATCAACGTGTGCGAACGTCAGGCTCAGCGGTCGGGGTGAGCCACGGGTAACTACAGGGGGAGGAGGGTGACCGCGGGCTCGAACTCGGCGGCGTAGAGGTGGTTCAAGAGGACGTAGGTGACGATGCCGAGGACGAGCGAGAGGATCCACGTCGCGGCGGCGATCCGGCCGACCGTCGGGTGGAGCGTCTCCCGTAGCTCGCTCGGGGAGTGGGTCAGCCCGAGGGTGACGGCGTAGAGCACGAGCGGGACGGCGAGCACCGAGAGGACGATGTGGATCGCGAGCATCCCGAGGTAGGCGACCCGAACCCCCTCCCAGAGCGGCACCCACGCGTAGGCCGACTCGAGGACGAAGTACTTCTCGCCGCCGCCGCCGACCCTGGGGAGATAGAAGAGCAGGAACAGCAGGATGAGCGCGAACGCGGAGAGCATCGCGGCCCTGTGTTTCGCGACCTCCCCCTTCCTGATCCAGTACCAGCCGAGGACGAGCGCGACCGTTGCCGCGGCGTTCGTCAGCGCGATCAGGTGGGTGAGGACGTCGACACCGGTCTCACCGATCGTCGGGTAGGGGATCAGACCGGCGAACGTCCCGATCACCGCCCCGTAGCCGACGAGCGTCAGGACGATCGTGATCGCGAGCGGGCGTTCGCGTGCGCGTCGTCTGACCCCGACGGTTGCCATACCGGGGGTAGGGAACGCGGGTGTATAGCCCCTGCCATCGAGGTCAGGACTACCCCACCAGATACTTGTCCTGTGAACGAACAGTTCGGCCATGAGACGACGGTCCTTCCTCGGCGTCGGTGGCCTGGGGCTGGCCACCGGGCTCGCCGGCTGTCCGTGGCTGGAGGGGTCGACCGACGGGGAGTCGTTCCCGACCCCCGCCGACCGTCCGGAGATCGACGACGGCGACGCGGAGGACGTCGAGTTACCGCCGGGCGTCACCGACGACGGCGTGGAGAACGCGGTGGAACTCGCGGAGGCCCACGAGGCGTCGGTACTCGAGACGGGTGTCGTGCGACGGTACCGGCAGACGTCCGAACGCTACGTCGAGACCGGTCACCCCTCCGAGTGGTCGGCGCGGCTGCTCGTCGAGTGGATGTCCCCGGACGGGGATCGGTTGGCTGGCGTACAGCAGTCCCTCGACTACGGCGCGGACGGATCGGAGCGAGGGGAGTTCGAGGTCTGGGAGGACCGGGAGGGCGGCGAGGGGTTCTTTCGGGCGGAGGACGGGGACGAACCGGAGTTCGGCTGGTCCGGACACGAGGACTACGGGTGGCGGGTCTCGAGGTGGGTCCCGGGGAGCGAGGAGATCGGGAACACGCTCTCGCGTGGCTCGTTCGTGGCGGCCGACGCACGGGACGAGCGGACGGTCGTCTCGCTCGGCCGGTACCAGGGGAGCGAGGACGGAGAGCGTGTGTTCGGGATCGCGGACGAGACCGGCCGGTTCGAGGCGCTCTCGATCCGGGAGGCGCGGACGACCGGCGACTCGACCGTCGTGACCAAACGATCGATGTCGTTTCTCGAACTCGACGACGAGGTCGGAGAGCCGGACTGGATCGACGAGGCGAGAGCGGAGACCGGCGGCGAGGAGTGATCGGAGGGATCGTCGTAGACGCTCACCGTTCCTCGAACGCAAATCGAGCGGCGTCGATGATCCGTGCGCCTGAGGGATCCGGGTGGCGACGATGATCCCTCTCAGACCATCGTGTCGATTCCCGCGCCGATCGCGACGAGCGCGCAGACGTAGACGAGCGTCCCGGCGACCGAGAAGAGTGGGAACCGATACGCTGGGGTCCGCGAGAGCGCGACGACGACGACGAGATAGCCCCGGACGATCGGGAGCGTGTTCGTGACCGCGAGCGCGGACAGTCCCCACCGGTCGAACCACTCCCGAGAGCGCGCGAGTCGCCGCTCGTCGAGCCTGACGTACCGGTGGTCGAGGGCGTCCATCGAGCCGCGGGACCTGACGAGGGAGAAGACGACACACTGGCCGATCGTCGCCCCGACGACGGCGACCACCCCAACCGCGAGGTACGCGAACGGGTCCTCCAGGACGACCACCGTCGCGATCAGGAGCGCTCGCGTCGGGATCACCTTCCCGACGAGCGCCCCCTCGAGGACGAAGACCACGAACAGCGCGAGGAGTCCGTAGCTCTCGATGAACCCGGTCGCGAGCTCGGCTATCCACCCGATCACGTGTCAGTCGTATGGGCGCAGCGCTCTTGAGTGCATCCGCCACCGTGGCGCCGAAACCGTGGTTTCGGTCTCCCCGTATGAAGAATAAACCTCTTCGATAGTCGTTATCGAAATGAAATAGTAACAGTTAAGCCAGCTTGGTCGATAGACCGAGTACAATGGCCTCGACCACGGAGCGGGTCGGATGGGCGTTCGTCTTCCTCGTGCTTGTCGCGCTCTCGATCCCGTGGTTCCTCTGGGGAGACGCGCGGCTCTACCTCGGCGTGCCGGCGTGGATCTGGTGGCACGTCGGCTGGATGGTCGTCACCGCGGGGGCGTTCTGGATCTTCGTCCGCCGGTCGTGGGGGCTGTGGATCACGGAGGCCGGCTCGTGAACGTCGTCGCCGTCCAGTTGGGGATCGTCGTCGGCTATCTCGTGCTGGCGCTGGTCGTCGGCCTCGTCGCCTACCGCCTGACCGACCGAACCGCCGAGGACTACTACCTCGCCAGCCGGTCGTTCGGGACCGTCGTCCTCCTGTTCACGGTGTTCGCGACGCTCCTCTCGGCGTTCACCTTCTTCGGCGGCCCGAACGAGTCCTACTTCCAGGGCCCGGAGTGGATCCTCGTCATGGGGCTGATGGACGGGGTGATCTTCGGGATCCTCTGGTACGTGATCGGCTACAAGCAGTGGCTGATCGGCCAGCGTGGGGGCTACGTCACCCTCGGCGAGATGCTCGGCGACCGCTTCGGCTCGCGCCGACTCCGGGGGCTCGTCGCTGGGATCAGCCTCTTCTGGCTCTTCCCGTACGTGATGCTCCAGCAGATGGGCGCGGGGACCGCACTCGAGGCGCTCACCGGCGGCGCACTGCCCTACTGGGGTGGGGCGGCGCTCATCACCGTGTTCATGATCGTCTACGTCGTGCTCGCGGGGATGCGCGGCATCGCCTGGACCGACACGCTCCAGGGGCTGTTCATGCTCGTCGTGATCTGGGTGGCCGCGATCTGGGTGCTCGTCGCCGCGGGCGGCCCGTCCGTCGCGAGCGCGGGCGTCGCGAGGGAGGCCCCCGAACTGCTCGCGCTCGGCAGCGAGTACTACACCCCACAGCGGATGCTCACCCTCGCGATCAGCATCGCCTTCGGCGTCGCGATGTTCCCCCAGGTGAACCAGCGCTTCTTCGTCGCCCGCTCCGAGAAAGTGCTCAAACGGACGCTCCCGCTCTGGCCGGTGCTCGTCCTCTTACTGTTCGTCCCCGCGTTCCTCCTCGGGACCTGGGCGCGCGGGCTCGGCATCGAGGCCGACCCCGGACAGAACGTCCTCCCGCTCCTCCTGACCGAGTACACCCCGGTCTGGTTCGGCGCGCTCGTCATCGCCGGCGCGATGGCCGCGATGATGTCCTCCTCGGACTCGATGCTGCTCTCGGGCTCGTCGTACTTCACCCGCGACCTCTACCGGCCGTTCGTCGATCCGACGCTCGGTGAGCGGCGCGAGGACCTCCTCGGGAGGGTCGTCGTGGTCGTCTTCGCGCTCGGGACGTTCCTCGCGAGCCTGAGCCAGCCCGGCACGCTGATCGAGATCGGCGACCTCGCGTTCTCCGGGTTCGCCCAGCTCGCGCTCCCGGTGATCGTCGCGCTCTACTGGACCGGAACGACGAGAGCCGGAATGTACGCCGGGATCTGCGGCAGTCAGCTCTTCTACGCCGCCGCGGCGTTCCTCCCGATGGTGCCGGCCACCTACGGTGGCTGGGGGGCGTCGCTCGTCGGGATGTGCCTGGGGCTCGCGCTCACCGTGGGGGTCTCGCTCGTCACCTCGCAGGCTGCGACCGAGGACGTCTCGGTCCACTTCGGGCTCCGGGCGGACTGAGAGAAAACGCGTGCGTGCTCACACGACCCTCCTGCGGTGTCCCGGTCGGCTCGTCTGTACCGTTCGAAACCCGAAACGAACGAAGGAGGCCCGTCGCTACTCCGAACTCCCCGGCCCTTCCACCGGGATCGCTCCCAGTTGCCGCACGAACCCGAGCGTGTCGTAGAGGAGGTGAGTCTCGACAAGCATGCCGTCCTCGATCCGGTTGAACTCCATCCCGACCATCTCGACCGTCGCCCCGGCCGGTTCGACGTTCAGTCCCGGGATCGCCCCCTCGTGGGTCCCCCTGAACCTGAACTGAACCGCGACCGTGTCCTCATCGGTGACCACCCGCTCGATCGAGGTGCTCAGATCGGGGAACGCCTCCCGGGTCACCTCGATGTACTCCCTCAGCCCGTCACGCCCGCGGATCGCCGCCGGCTCCAGCGCGTCGTGGAGGACGAACTCCTCGCTCACCCGGGGAGAGGGAGGAGCAGGCGACGCTTACCACTTGTGAGATATTGACTAGCACTGTGACGGGAGCCCGGACACCGGCTGTGAACCGCCGACCCCGTGTCGCGAGTCCCGTGTCGGTCGCGCTCCCTTTGCGTTCGTCACAGGGGACGAGGTGGTCCAGGGAAAGGACCGTTTATACGAAGTCTTTTGTCCGGCGACCGGCAACGGCGTCCATGGCATCGTTCGACGTCGCGGAAAAGCGGTTGCTCGAGAAACAGATCTGCATGCGGTGTAACGCCCGCAACCCGCCCCGGGCGACCAGCTGTCGCAAGTGCGGCTACCAGAACCTCCGACCGAAGGCCAAAGAGCGCCGCACCGTCTGATCAGAGGTAGCTTCCGTCCCACTCGTCGGGGGTGTTCAGGTTCCCACACTCCTCGCACTCGACCCGATCGAGCGAGTCGACCGCCTCGACGAGCGTCCCGCAGTTCCCACAGACGAAGCTGTACGGGTCGTCCCTCGACTCGCCCTCGTAGGCCACGTAGAACGGCCCCTGTTCGCCGGGGAGCTCTTCGTCGCCCAGATAGACAGTCTCCCCGTTCCGAGCCTCGACCGTCTCCCCGGCGTCGACCACCGGGTCCGACTCGGTGTGCGGCGAGACCTCGTCGTCGGAGTCGCCCTCCGTGTAGACGTGCGCGCGGAAGCTCTCCTCGCCGATCTCGACGTCGCGCTGGTCGTCCGCCTCCAGTCCGAACTGCTCGAAGAACGTCCGGCCCTGGGCGTTGTCCGCGAGCACCTCCGCTCGGATCCTCTCCGCCCCCCGGTCCCGGAGTCGCTCGGTGCCACGCTCGTAGAGCTCGCGACCGACCCCCTGCCCACGCGCCTCGGTCGCGACGTGGATCCACTCGACCGTTCCGACCCCGTCCTCGGCCGTCCCGAGGAAGAACCCGACGACCCCCTCCTCGTCGTCCCGGGCGACGAGCGCGGACTCGCCCTCGATCAGGTCGGCCAGTCGCCCCCCGTCGAACTCGGTCTCGAGGAGCGTCTCGACCGTCCGTGGGCTGAGCGCGTACGATGCCTCGATCGACTTGCGGGCGACCTCGCGGATCGCCTCTCGGTCGTCGTCCGTCGCGTCGTCGAACTCCATAGTCTGAGCTACGGGGGCGAGGCGGATAAACGCAGACCCGGCGGCCGGTTACGTCGCGTTCTCGGGGTACTTGGGTTCGCGGCGTTCGGCCCGTTCGAGCGCCCGCTCGATCAGCCCGCGCACGTCGCCGTGGAAGGAGTCGCCGTGACCGGGGTAGATCGACTCGACTCCCTCGGGGAGGCGGTCGAGGATCGTGTGAATGCTCTCGATCAGCCGCTCGCGGGACTGGCCGGGCATGTCGGTCCGCCCGAAGCTCCCGTCGTCGAACGCCCCGTCGTTGTAGACGACGACGTCGCCCGAGAAGAGCGCGCGGTCGCCGACGAACGCGAGGTGGTCGGCGGCGTGCCCGGGCGTGTAGACCGCCTCGAACTGCTCGTCGCCGATCGTGACGAGTTCGCCGTCGTCGATGGCGTGGGTCCGTCTCGGGTGGTCGTCGTAAGCGTAACAGTCGGCGTCGAACCGGTCGAGGACCGCATCCAGCTGGTCGACGTGGTCGCCGTGTTGGTGGGTGAGCACGACCGCGTCGAGCGCCTCCACGTGGTCCGCGACGACGTCCGCGACCCCTTCCATCGCGCCGGCGTCGATGAGGATGGTCCGGTCTCCGGTGACGAGGAACACGTTACAGGTGAACACGTCGGCGTCCGCCGTCACGTCGATGACATCCATGGGCACACGACGAGAGCGGGTCCCATCAGTATGTCGCCGTCGGTGGGCTTTAGTGGCTCAGGCCTGATAGGACCACACATGGGATTCGGTAGCTACGACGAGGCCGAACAGGGAAACCACGAGATCGAGACCGAACTCGACGACGAGGCCGTCTCGACGGGGTCGGACCACCAGGGTGAGGTCGCGTTCGACAACGGCGCGTCGAACGCGGAGCTGATCGAGCGCCTCGGGGAGATCAGAGAGGGCGAGTGAAGTCGGGGGTGCGAGCCCTCGGCATCGCCGAGTCCTACCGCGGCGAGGAGAGCGTCCTCGGGGGAGCCGTCGTCCGTGCCGACCGGATCGTGGACGGCTTCGCCTTCTCGCAGGTCACCGTCGGCGGGCTCGACGCGACCGAGGCCGTCTCGTCGCTGGTCGGGCGCCTCGGTCGCGAGGACGTCCCGTACCTGTTTCTCTCGGGCATCGCGCCCGCCTGGTTCAACCTCTACGACCTCCACCGGATCCACAAGGCGACGGGGATGGCGGTCTGTTCGGTGAGTTTCGAGGCGAGCGACGGCCTCGAAGCCGGGTTGGACGAGGCGTTCTCCGGCGAGGAGCGAGAACGGCGGCTCGCGATCTACGAGCGCCAGCCGCCGCGGAGACGAGTGGACGTGAACGGCGAGGCGGTGTTCGTCAGAACGGTGGGACTGGACGACGAGGAGGCCACGTCGATCGTCCGGGCGTTCACTCCGGAGGGTGGGCGGCCAGAGCCACTCAGGGTCGCCCGGCTCGCCGCACGGGCGGCCGACGAGTGGCGCGGAGGGGAGTGATCGTCGCGGCTTTGTGAGTGCGGGCCGAGCGCCGGGTATGGGAGAGATGGA
>SKWB01000084.1 GCA_007129135.1 Halococcaceae archaeon
CGATGCCGTACTCGGGGTACTCCTCCTGGAAGCCATCCAGGAGCGCCTCGAGGGCGTCCTCTTCCCCGCCCGCCGTCCACCAGTGGACGATCTCCAGTTCCTCGTCGACGTCAGCGTCGTCCTCGTCGTCGTCGGCGTCGTCGGCCGTGTCGTCCACGTCGGCGTCGTCAGCCGTGTCGTCCTCGTCGTCGGCGAGGTCCTCGGGGTCTTCGTCTTCGGCACAGCCGGCGAGGCCGGCCGCGCCGGCAGCCCCGACGGTGAGCAGGTACCGTCGCCGCGAGAGTGAGCGTCTCCTGGTCATTGTTTGTCGTTGTCCCTCGACCGACGTTACGGGTTCCCGGACATAAATGGTGCCGTTCCGCCCGTCGTGCTGGGGGTGTCCGAACGGAACGCTGTAGAGGGCCTCATCGGGATTCGTACGGGTGTCGCTGTCTCTCCGAGCCTCGAACCCTTCCGCTGGAGGTACCCTTTCGGGTACGCCTGGACCGGCGATTCGATCGGGAGGGATCGTTCGGATCACGCAAGCGCTAACCCCGGGAGCGAGAAACCGGGGGTATGTTCGAGGCGCTTCGCTACCCCACTCGCGGCGAGCACGCCGAGAAGGCGCTCCTCGCGGCCTGGCTCTGCGTCCTCGTCCACTCCATCGCGCTGCCCGTCCTCGCGCTCGTCCCGCTGCTCGGCTACTCTACGGTCGTCCTCGAACGTGGCGAGGGGGACGAACCGCCGACGTTCCTCGATCGGTCGGTGCTCCGCCGCGGACTCGGCGCGAGCGCCCTGACCGTCGCTTACGGCGCGATTCCGCTGGGAACCGCGCTGGTGACGTTCGTCCTGCTCGCCGAGAGCGGGCGGGAACCGACCGGAGTCGGTAGCGTGATCGTCCTCGCCGGATCGACGACGGTGCTGTTCGTGCTCGCGGCGGCCGCCTACCTCCTCCCGATCGCGCTCGCGAACTACGCCCGGTCGGGCCCGCTCCGCGCGGGGTTCTCCGGGCTGGTGCCGATCGCGACCCACGCCGCCTACTTCGTCGGCTGGTGCTCGGGATCGATCCTCGGACTGCTGGGTCTCGCGCTCGCCAGCGCGCTGGTCGACCTCGGGGGAGTGCTCGCGGTCCTCGGCTCGCTCGTCGGGGCCTACGTGACGATCGTCGCCGCGCGGCGGATCGGCCGGGGCTACGCCGTCGCGGTCGGTTAGGGGTCGAACGCCGCCGGGTCCCGGTCCAGCACACCCATCGCCAGCCAGCAGTTCGTCACCGGGTGGTAGCCCGGTTCGACCGCCGGGCCGCGGTTCGGGCCGTCGTACGCACCCTCGCGGGTGCAGTTCTCGTACCAGTTCCCGGTTCCGGGGTCGATCAGACGCTCACTGGTGTAGTCCCAGAGCCGGTCGTACCACCGCAGGTAGGAGTCGTCGTAGCGACTCAAGAGCGCGCTCGCGCCGATCGCCTCCGCGTGGACCCAGCCGTACTTCTCGGCGACGATCGGGTCGCCCGAGGACTCGACGGTGTAGTAGAGACCGCCGTACTCGTCGTCCCAGCCCAGGTCGACCGCGGCGTCGAACAGTTCTCGGGCTCGCTCGACCGGCCACTCCTCACCCCCGTGCTCCGCGAGCACGCACAGCAGTTTCACCCACTCCGCGTGGTGGCCCGGCTGGTAGCCCGGCGGCCGGAACCGGTCTCGGGGTCGGTCCTCGTTGTACGAGAACTCCGGCTCCCAGGACTCGGTGTAGTGCTCCCAGAGCAGGCCGGCGTCGGTCGCGAGGTCGCGGGTGAACCGGTCGGCGACCGTGTACGCCCGGTCGAAAAACCGGCCGTCGCCGGTCGCCTCGCCGGCCGCGAGCAGCGCCTCGAGGGCGTGCATGTTCGCGTTCGCACCCCGATACGGGGCGACCGTTCCCCAGTCGGGCGAGGCTCGGTCCGCGTAGAGACCGTGATCGGGCTCCCAGAACCTCGTTTCGAGGACCGAGAACGCCCGGTCGAGTTCGGCTCTCGCGCCCGAGATCCCCGCCTGAACTGCCCGCGCACTCGCGAGCAGCGCGAACGCGTGGCCGTAACAGTACCTGGTCCGCTCGGTCGGCTCACGACCGTCGAGCAGCCAGTCGTAGCCCCCCTCCTCGCCGTCCCAGTGGACGGTCGAGAGGAATCGCAGGCCGTGTTCGGCGGCGTACCGACACCACTCCGGGCCGTCGGCGAGGACGCCGATCGAGAAGTTGTTCACCCCACGGGCGGTCGCGACGAGGTGTTTCGTTCGGGAGTCGTAGACAGAGCCGTCGCGTTCGTCGAGCTGGGCGACGTAGCCCCCGAACCGGGCGTCGATACAGTCGGGGTAGTAGACGTTCAGGACGTCACGCAGGGCGTGGCGGAGGCCCTCCCGGGTGCGGTAGACGTTCATGTCGGCCCCGGGGACGGGCAGCGACTAAACTCTCGGGGGTCGGCCCCTGAGAGTCACTCGCCGTCGAGCGGCTCGTCCCGCCGGGCGAGCGTCGTGACCGGGAGGCCCGCCCGTTCGGCGTGCTCGTGGACCGCCGCCTCGCTCTCGGCCCGGTAGTGACAGACCGTCCCCGAGACACTCCCCTCCTCGGTCGCCAGCACCTCGGAGTCGACCCACTCGATCCCCGTGCCCTCCGAACGAAGCTCCGAGAGCACCTCCCCCGAGCGGTCGGCCGCCTCGTCGAGCTGGTCGCGCGTGATCGGTTCGCCGAGTTCGCGGACGATCAGGAAGTCCGAAAGCCCCTCTTGATTCGACATCATCGATCGTTCTGTTTACGTCGGTAAAGTGGTACCGATTCCAGCGAGCGCCACGGCCCGCACGTGTACACTATTCCAATGGAGTCGGCTACCCGGCTGGGAACGTTCATACCGATCGTTTCCCATCTACCGGTGGAATGGTCGGTCACACGCGACGACGGTTTCTCTCCGCCCTCGGAACCGGGGGCGTTCTGCTCGCGGGATGTACCGGACGGCTCACCGGCGAGCCCGACGACGGCACCCTCGGGGACCCGGAGTACGCCGACGAACGTCCCGACCCCGGGGGGACGACGATGGAGGAACTGCCCGACCTGAGCGGCGAGATGACGGTCTACTCGGGCCGCTCCGAACAGCGCGTCGGCGAGCTGATCGACTACATCGAGGCGATGTATCGAGATCTGACCGTCGACGTCCGGTACGCCGACTCGGCCGACCTGGTGAACGCGATACTGACCGAGGAGGAGACCCCCGCCGACATCTACTACACGACCGAATCTGGGACGCTCACCTACCTGAAAGAGGAGGGCTACACCGAGGCGATGCCCGAGGAGGTGCTCTCGCTCTGTCCGGCGGAGTTCCGCGACCCCGACGACCACTGGATGGGGCTCTCTCGCAGGTCGTGGGCGATCGCGTACAACACGGACCGGTTCGAGGAGGGCGACGTTCCCGAGGAGATCACGGCGTTTCCAGAGACCGAGGTCGCGAGCGAGATGGGCTGGGCGCCGTTTCGGGGTTCGACACAGGCGTTCGTCACCGCGATGCGGGTGATCCACGGCGAAGAGGAGACCCGCGAGTGGATCGAGGGGATGCTCGAGGCGGGTCTGCGAACGTACGAGGGCGGACGGAGCGACCTCGCGGGGGCGACCGGCAGCGGCGAGATCAACGCCAGCCTCTACAACCACTACCTCGTCCGCGGGAACCTCGATCTGCCGATCGACGTCACGTTCACGCGCAACGACGCGGGCGTGGTGCCGATCGTCCCCGGGGCGTGCGTGATGGACGCGAGCGACGATCCAGAAACCGCCGCGGACTTCGTCGCCCACTGGGCGTCGGCGGAGGCCCAGGAGTACTTCGCGACGACGACATGGGAGTACCCGGTGAGCCCACACGTCGACCCGCTCGACGTACTCCCCGATCGCGACGAACTCGACCCCCCGGAGATCGACCTGAACGACCTCGCGGGCGTGGAGACGACGCTCGAACTCCTGCGAGGGCTGGACGTGCTCTAGCCGGTGGTGTCACAGCGATGACGGTCGGAGCGACCGGGGGCGGGACGACACCGGACTCCAATGGAACGCGAGACTCGGCGTCGGTCGAGGAGCCCCCAAAGCCACGCCCGGACGACGAGGACGACGACCGCCCGCCGCTGGGCGCGACGCTGCTGGCGGGTGCGATCGCCGCCGCGGTGGTCCTCCCGGTCCTCTACATCGCGGTCGTCGCCGCGAGCGTCGATCCGGACCGGGCGGCCGCGCTCCTCTTCCGCGAGCGAACGCTCGGGATCCTGCTCAACACGCTCGCGCTCGTCGTCGGCGTCACCCTGCTCTCCGTCCTCCTCTCGGTGCCGCTGGCGTGTCTCACCGAACTCACCGACCTCCCCTACAGCCGGTTCTGGGCGGTCGTCGTCTCCCTCCCGCTGGTCGTCCCGAGCTACATCGGGGCGTTCTCGTACATCTCGGTCTGGGGGCCACAGGGCGAGGTCCAGTCGCTGCTGGCACCGCTCGGGGTCGAGTCGCTGCCGGAGATCTACGGGCTCGGGGGTGCGATCGCCATCCTCACGCTCTACAACTACCCCTACGTCTACCTCACGACGCGGGCGGGGCTGCGCTCGTTCGACAAGACGTACCTCGACGCCGCCCGCTCGCTCGACCGGCGGACCTGGCGCGCGCTCGTCCGGGCGATCCTCCCCTTCGTCCGGCCGGCGATCTCGGCGGGCGCGCTGCTCGTCGCGCTCTACGCGGTCGGCGACTTCGGCACGCCCTCGATGCTCGGCCTCGACGTCTTCACGAGGGTCATCTACGTCGAGTACAACGCGTTCGGCCAGGAGTACGCCTCGCTGCTCGCGATGCACCTCGTCGCCATCGCGCTGGTGGTCCTCGCGATCGAGTCGGGGGTCCGTGGCGACGACACGCTCCACGGCAGCGCCCGCGGCGAGACCCGCGAGTACGTCCTCTCGCTTGGCCGGTGGCGCTACCCCGCGCTCGCCTGCCTCGCGCTGCTCGCGGCCGTGACGCTCGTCTTTCCAGTGGCTGTCCTCACGATGTGGCTGCTACGGACGCCCGACGTCTACGCCCCCGCGCTCGCGTTCGACCCCTCCTACGCGATCAACTCGGTGGCGGTCTCCGCCGCCGCCGCGGTCGTCGCCGCGCTCGCGGCGATCCCGATCGCCTATCTCTCCGCACGCTACTCCTCCCGGCTGGTCGCGCTCTTCGAACGGACGACCTACATCGGCTACGCCGTTCCGGGCGTCGTCATCGGGCTGAGCCTCATCTACGTGAGCACGCGGTACGTCCAGGCCGCCTACCAGACGCTCCCGCTGATCGTCTTCGCCTACGTCGTGCTCTACCTGCCACAGGCGGTCGGCTCCACCCGGACGGGCGTGCTCCACGTCAATCCCCGACTGGTCGAGGCCGCCCGCTCGCTCGGCTGTAGCTCCACGAGGGCCTTTCGCCACGTCGTCCTGCCGCTCATCCTCCCGGGGCTCGTCGCGGGCGCGGCGCTGGTCTTCCTCACCGCGATGAAGGAACTCCCCGCCACGTTGCTCCTGGGACCGGCGGGCTTCGAGACGCTCGCGACGTTCATCTGGCGGGTCGAACGGAGCGCCTACTACGGGTTCGCGGCGCTCCCCGCGCTCGTCCTGCTCTCCGTCTCCGGGCTCTCGATGCTCGTCATCGTCTTCCGCGACCGCTACGACAGGCGCGGGACGGTTCGGGGGGGTTTCGAGAGACCGACCGCGGACGACGGGTTCGGCCGTGGCGACCCAGCGGCGACCGACGGCGGTATCGCCGCCCCCGACGCCGACAGCTCCATATCGCGGGAGCGGAACCGGGAGACCGTGCTCGAACTCTCCGGCCTCACGAAGTCGTTCGGCGGGGAACGGGTGGTCGAGGACGCCTCCGTGTCGGTGGCCCGGGGCGAGGTCCTCACACTCGTCGGCCCCTCCGGCTGTGGGAAGACGACGACGCTCCGGCTGATCGCCGGGTTCGAGACGCCCGACGCCGGAAGCGTGAGCATCGGCGGCGAGACGGTCGCGGCCGAGGAGGTCTCGACGGCAGTCGAGGGCCGAGACGTCGGCATCGTCTTCCAGGACTTCGCGCTCTTCCCGCACAAGACGGTCGCCGAGAACGTCTCCTTCGGCCTCTGGGAGGTCGAGGGAGGAGAACGCGACCGGCGCGTCTCCCGGCTCCTCGACCTCGTCGGGCTCTCCGGCCACGTCGACCACTACCCCGCAGAGCTCTCCGGCGGCCAGAAACAGCGCGTCGCGCTCGCCCGCTCGCTCGCGCCCGAACCCGACGTGTTGCTCCTGGACGAGCCGCTCTCGAACCTCGACGCGGGCCTCCGGGTGCGGATGCGCGAGGCAGTGCGAGGGGTCCTCGACGAGGTGGGCGTCACCGCCGTCTGGGTCACCCACGACCAGGAGGAGGCGCTCTCGATCGGCGACCGGGTGGCGGTGATGAGGGAGGGCAGGCTCCACCAGGTCGGCCCACCGGACGAGGTGTTCATGCAGCCGGCCTCGCGAGCGGTCGCGGAGTTCCTCGGCGAGTCGAGCTACCTCCGCGGACGGCGTCGAAACGGCGTCGTCGAGACCCCGATCGGTCCGATCGGGGCCGAGAGGCTCGTCGGCTACGACGGTCCCGACCCGGACGTGCTCGTCCGCCCCGACGACCTCGCGATCGCGCGGGCGACCGACGGGGAGGCCGACGGCGTCGTCCGCTACCGCCGGTTCAACGGCCCCACGGTGAGCTACCGGGTCACGCTCGACGGCGGCGAGACGGTCGGCTGTACCGCGACCAACGACGACCTCCTGGACCGGGGGACGCCGGTCACGCTCTCCGTGTCGGCCACCCACCGTCTGCGGGCGTTTCCGCCCGAGTGATCGTGTCTACGCGACCCACGGATCGCGGTAGCTCCTGGCACGCGAGTTAAGTACGTGTATCACGATCGTCAGTGTATGTCGCAGAGCCTCCCGAACTTGAAGGTCGGCAGGGACGCCGAGGCGGACATGGACCCCGAAGAGCTCCCGCTCTACACGATCGAGTATCTGAACTACCGGGTGATCCCCGAACGGGGGTGGACGCTCGAGGACGGTGACCTCTTCGAGAAGGCCGCTGCCGCCGACCTCGACGAACGGGACTACGGGACGTTCGAGATCCGAGGGACCCGGTACATCTTAGACGGCGCGGAGGACGTCGAGCAGAAGTGGCCGTTCGAGTGCCGGGCCGCCTCCTGTGCGTACTGTACGATGTTCGTCTACGAGGGCGACGTGAAGATGGATATGGACCTGATCCTCACCACCGAGGAGGTCGAGGAACGGGACATCTATCTGAGCTGTCAGACGATCCCGAAGAGCGACGAGGTGCGGGTCGTCTACAACGCGATGCACCACGACTACCTCCAGGAGAACATCGTCGGCGTGCGCGAGGTCTGATCCCCGCCCGGCCGGTATCTCCCGCGCGCTCGTCGGCCGGACCCGGGCGTGCTACGAGAGTCGGTCGAGCGCCTCGTCGAGTCGTTCCTCCGCGGTCGTGTCGGTCACGAGGTTCTCCTCGCGGTATCGCTCGACGTCCGAGAGGTCGACCTCGACGTCCGCCTCCTCGAGCGCGTCGAGGACCACCGCGAGCACGACCGACTGCTTCTCGAGCTGTCGTTCGAGCGCGTTCGTCTTCGCGAACGTTCGCTCGGCGAAGTCGGTCGTCGAGTTCGAGAGCTCCGAGAGCGCCTCCTCGTTCTTCTGGACGCGACGCTCGCTCAGGCTCACCCGCGCGAAGTCGTCGAGATCGTTCAGTTCGCGTTCGAGGTCGTC
>SKWB01000195.1 GCA_007129135.1 Halococcaceae archaeon
CATGTTCAGGACCCTCGACGACCTCGAACCCGGCCAGCGCGTGCTCGTCCGTCTCGACCTCAACTCCCCCGTGGAGGGGGGCGAGGTGCAGGACACCCGCCGGTTCTCGCGCCACGCCGAGACGGTCGCCGAACTGCTCGCGGCGGATCACGCGGTCGCGATCCTCGCCCACCAGGGCCGACCGGGCCGCGACACGTTCGTCCCGCTGGAGCAACACGCCGATATCCTCGCTGGCCACGTCGGTAGTGGTGTCGGCTACGTCGCCGACACCCACGGCGAGGCGGCGCTCGAGGCGATCCGCGAACTGGAGGCTGGAGAGGCGCTCCTCCTCGAGAACGTCCGGATGGTCGAGGACGAACTCGCGGAACGGACGCCGGAGGGACACGCCGAGAGCGAGCTGGTGACCGACCTGGCACCGGCGTTCGACGCCTACGTCAACGACGCCTACTCCGCCGCCCACCGGGGCCACGCCTCGCTCGTCGGCTTCCCACAGGTGCTCCCCGCCTACGCCGGCCGGGTGATGGAGGCGGAGTACGAGGCGAACACCGCGATCCGCACCCGCGAGTTCGGCGGCCACGTCGCGATGGTCCTCGGCGGGACGAAGGCCGACGACCTGATCGACGTGATGGAGCGGGTCGATCGGGTCGACACCTTTCTGCTGGGTGGGATCGTCGGCGAACTCTTCCTGCGCGCGAGCGGCGCCGACGTGGGCTACGACGTCGAGGGGAGCGACCTCTTCGACGACCAGTGGGCCGAGGGCGAGGGGACGATCCGCGACCTGCTCGACCGCTACGGCGACCGGATCGTGCTCCCCGTCGACCTCGCCTTCGAGGGCGAGGGAGGTGAACGAAGCGAGGTGCTCGTCGCCGACGCCGAAAAGGAGAGATCGTTCCTCGACGTCGGGACGGAGACGGTCTCGGAGTACGCCGAGGCGATCGCGGGCTCCGAGGCGGTCTTCGTGAAGGGCGCGCTCGGCGTCTTCGAGGACGAGCGATTCGCCGACGGGACCGTGGGCGTGCTCGAGGCGATCGCCGGTACGGACTGTTTCTCGGTCGTCGGCGGCGGCGACACCTCGCGGGCGATCGGGATGTACGGGCTGAGCGAGGACGACTTCTCGCACGTCTCGATCGCGGGCGGCGCGTACGCGAAGGCGCTCACGGGCGACGAACTCGTCGCGATCGAGGCGCTGGAACGGTAGCCCGAATCGGATGCTCGGAGGTCTCTGGCTCTCCATCGCCGTCCTGATCGCCGCGGTCGGCGGGCTCTGGATCGGGGCGCGGCTCTTCGTCGACAACGCCGCCAGCCTCGCCCGCGGGTTCGGTATCTCCGAACTCGTTATCGGACTGACGGTGGTGGCGATCGGGACCTCGCTTCCCGAACTCGTCGTCACGGTCGACGCGACGCTCGCGGGCGCGGGTAACGTCGCCGTCGGCAACGTGGTCGGATCGAACCTCTACAACCTCGCGTTCGTCCTCGGGGTCGTGGTGCTGGCCGGGAGCGTCGCAGTCCCCCGATCGCTCGCCCGCCGTGACGGGCCGATCCTGTTCGCCGCGACGGCGCTCGTCGCGCTCGTCCTCCTCGACCTCCGTCTCGCTCGATTCGAAGCGACGATCTTGCTCCTCGCGCTGGTCGCCTACCTGCTCACTCTCGCCCGAGCCGGGGGCGAACGGGACGAGGGGCGTCCCGACCCGCCGGCTTCGGTCGGGTACCGCACCGGTCTCACGCTCTGTTTCGGGCTGGCGCTCGTCGTCGCGAGCGGTCACGTCCTCGTCGAGACCGCGGTGGCGCTCGCACGGGCCGCCGGCGTCTCCGAATGGGCGATCGGGGTCACGGTCGTCGCCGCGGGGACCTCCACCCCGGAGTTCGCGGTCTCGCTCGTCGCGCTCTCGCAGAGGCGACCGGGGCTCTCCGTCGGGAACCTGCTCGGGAGCAACGTCTTCAACGCGCTCGGGGTCCTCGGGATCGCGGGGCTCTTCGGGCCGCTCTCCGTCGACCCGGCGGCGCTCTCCGACCTCGGCTGGCTCCTCGTCGTCACCGGGTTCGTGACCGTCTCGCTCCGGAGCGGCCACCGGCTCTCCCGCGTGGAGGGCGGGCTGCTCGTCTCCTCGGAGGCTCTCCGGTGGGCGCTCGGCTTCCTCCGGTGACAGCTCCCTCCGGAGCCGCCGACCCGCGCCGGTCGAACGCAGACCTCTCCGGATGGCAACAACGTTTATGCCGTCCCGTGGGCTCCCTCCCGTATGACACGGACCGGCAAGGAGGCGGAGACGACCGAGGAACCCGGAGAGACGACGGACGACTCCGGTACCTGGATCCGTGACGTCGTCGAAACACCCTCCGATCCGAACGCGGCGGTCTACGAGGTGAGGGTCCGTGGCCGGGACGTCGCGGCGCTCGACGTCGAGGGGACCCTCGGCGAGGCGTCGGACTCGACCGAGATACTCGGCACCGCCGTGAGCGAGCGCGGCGACGAACTCACGGCGCTGCTCGCGACGGCTCTCGACCCGGTCACGATCGGCGAACGTTTCGGCTCCGCACGGGCCGTCGAATCGCTCGACGTGGAGGACGTCACCGCGGCGGTGGCGGGTGAGCCGGAGACCCGGGCGAGCGCCGGGTCGACGTCTTCTCGCGTCCCGTCGCTCTCGGACCTGGAGGCCGCCGTCGCCGACGACGCCGCCGACGACTCCGAAGAGGTCGGTTACGACTACCGCGAGACCGCCTCGCCCGACCCCGAGCCGACCGACCTCGAGGAACTGCTCGATGCGTGGGTCGATTCGGAGCCCGAACCCGGCGTCGAGCACCTGCTCTCGGAACTCCGTGCGGACCACGACGCGCTCTCCCGCCGCGTCGACCGGACCGAACGGCTCTCGCGGCTGACCGTCCGGACGGCGCTCGACGCGCTGGCCGAACGCGACGACCGGATCGAGGCGCTCGAAACGCGGATCGATCGGCTGGAGGCCCGCCTCGACGGCCGCACGGACGACCCTGCCCCGTCCGACGCCGACCGGTAGGACAAGGACTTTTTTCCCGCTCGCCCTCTCCCGGGTATGAGTCTCAGATCGGCGGCCGAGACCGCCGTACGTCAGTGTCTGAACCTCGCACCGGACGAGCGCTGTGTGGTCGTCACCGACGACGACAGGGTCGAGATCGGCGAGGCGCTCTACGAGGTGGCGAGCGGGGTCACCGACGAGACGGTGATCGTTCGGTACCCACCGGGGCCGCAGCACGGCGCGGAGCCGCCGGAACCCGTGACGGCCGCGATGGCCGAGGCGGACGTCGTGCTCTGTCCGACCTCGAAGAGCCTGAGTCACACCCGCGCGCGGACCCGCGCGAACGACGCCGGCGCGCGCGTCGCCACGCTCCCCGGGATCACCGAGGAGGTCTTTCTCACGGGGCTGGACGCCGATTACGAGCGGATCGCCGCCGAGTGCGAGCGGATCGTCGAGCAGGTCGCGGGTGCCGAGGAGATCCGCGTCACCTCGCCGCAGGGCACCGACGTCACGTTCGGGATCGGCGACAGGGAGTGGCTCTCGGACACCGGCATCGTCCACGAACCGGGCGAGATGTCGAACTTACCGGCAGGCGAGGTGTTCGTGAGCCCCGAGACGGCGACCGGGACGTACGTGGTCGACGGGACGATGCGCCCGCACGGCCTGCTGGCCGAGGGCCAGGAGATCACGATCGAGGTCGAAGACGGGTACGCCACCCACATCTCGGATCCGGATGTCGCGGCGGGTTTCGAGGAGGCCGCGGAGTCGGTGGGCGAAGAGGCGTACAACCTCGCCGAACTCGGCATCGGGACGAACGTCGCCGTCGCCGACCTCGTGGGGAGCGTGCTGCTCGACGAGAAGGCCGGCGGGACGGTCCACATCGCGCTCGGCGACGACGCCGGGATCGGCGGCGACACCGAGGCCCCGATCCACCAGGACGGCGTGTTGCGCGAACCGACGGTCTACGCGGATGGAGAGGAAGTGAAACTCCCTCAGGTCGAGTGAGTAGGGGCGATCGACCGTGCGAGGGCAGTGCACGGACTTCCACGGGGTATCGCTCCGGATGGGGAGGAACCGAACTGACGATCCGCGGAGGTGCGAACCTACCGCTGAGTCGCCCGGCCGACGACACCGCCACCTGAGCGTTTATCCCTTCCCGGGCGGCATAGGACGTATGACCGGGAGAGGCACCGTCGAACGGGTCTTTACCGCGCCCGACGCCGAAGCGGAGATGGACGAACGGACCGAGGTCGAGGCGGTCGCGAGGCAGGGGCTTCGGGGTGATCGCTACTTCGGCGGGATCGAGACGGGAACCTTCGTCGAGTGGGGCCCGGACGAGGAGCGCCACGACGGGTACGACCTCACGTTGATCGAGCAGGAGGCCCTGACGGCGATCGAGCGCGAGGCGGGGATCGAACTCGCGCCGGGAGACCACCGGCGGAACGTCGAAACCCGTGACGTCGCGCTCAACCACCTCGTCGGACGGCGGTTCCGGGTCGGGGAGGCTATCTGTCGAGGGAACCGACTCTGTGAGCCGTGTAGCCACCTCCAGCGCATCACACGGGACGGCGTGCTGCAGGCGCTCGTTCACCGAGGCGGGCTCCGAGCGGACGTCCTCGAGGACGGGTCGATCCGCCCCGGAACCGTCGTCGAACCGCTCGAATGAGGAACACCCGTGCGTTCGGAGACGGTTCGCGTTCCCGCTCGCCACTATCACCGTCTCGTTCGGATTTCTCGTTCCGCATCCGCTGATCTATCTGTGGATATAGTCGTCGGGATCGATGCGTTCACAGCCCTACAGAACGGCTGACTCGGTCCCGTGTCGTTGGACACTCCCGTGGAATTCTACGACTCCCTCAAGGGGACGAAGAGCACAGGCCTACGCCAGCGTAGTCCGGAGGTTTCACCGAGGTCGTCGACGTGTTCGATGCCGAGTACGACCGAACTAGACTCTCGTGAACCCCTCCGGAGGCCAACCCGTGGCCGCGCTCGTCGGGGGCCACCAACGATACGTTTCGACGATGCTCTCGAGCCGAACGGGACACATACCAGCCCGAGGCGACGTCAGACCGGCGAGGGACACGAACGGTAGGAGAGCCGCGCAGAGAGCTGTTTGTAGGAGAATGACAACGATTATGCGGCCGGGGCCGTCATACACGGAAAACGATGGCTCTCCAGTTCGTCCCCGCCGGTCGGGTGGTCGTGTGAGGCGCGGGCACGTCCTCGTCGCGCTCTGTCTGCTCGTCCTCGCCGTGGGCGGGGCCGGCGTCGTGCTGGCGGCCGAACCCGCGGTCTTCGCGCCGACGAACTCCGGCGCACCCGGCGAGACGGTCGAGTCCGACCTCCAGATCGTCAACGAGGGGAGCGGGATCATGGCCGGGACGTCGGTCTCCGTCGACCCGGGTGACGCACCGGTCACCGTCGAGACCGGCGAGACGGCGGTCGGAGCCGTCGAGCCGGGTGGGGTCACCACCGCGCCGACGGTCCTCACGGTCGACGACGACGCCGACCCCGGCGAGTACACGCTCGACGTGACCGTCGAGTACACCGACGACGGGGACGACGAGACGTTCACGCAGGAGATCGAGTTCACCGTCGACGACGAGGACGCCCCGGGCCCGGACGCGACGGTGTTCGCCCCCGCAGCGTCGGGCGCGCCCGGCGAACCGGTCGAGACCGAACTCCAGATCCTCAACAACGGCACCGCGCCGATGGAGTCGGCGTCGGTCTCGCTCGACGCCGGCGGCGCGCCACTCGACGTCCGGACCGGAGCGACCGCGATCGGGGCCGTCGAGCCGACCGCGGTGAGCCCCGCGACGTTCCAGGTCGACGTCGACCAGGACGCCGATCCCGGGACCTACGTCCTGGAGGCGACGATCGAGTACGTCGACGACGGCGACACCGAGACGATCACCCGGGACGTGGAGTTCACCGTCGACGAGTCGGCCCGGTTCGAGGTGACGGGCGCGACGACCGACGCCGCTGTCGGCGAGTCCGGGACGATGACGGTCGACGTGACGAACGTCGGCTCGGAGACGGCGAACGCCGCGCGGATCACCGCCACCTCGACCAGCGGACAGTTCCTGATCGAGGGCGACGCGGAGGCGACACGAGGGGCGGGCGACCTGGCCCCCGGTGAGTCGACCGCGCTCGAGTACGACGTGGAGGTCGCACCCGAGGGGACCGCACAGCCCTACGACGTCCGGATCGGCACCGAGTACGAGGACGACGCGGGCGCGACCCAGGAGGGCAACCCGCTCTCGGTGGGCGTCGCGCCGTCGGGTGCCCAGTCGTTCTCGGTCGACGACGTCGAGAGCACGCTCCGGGTGGGCGACGAGGGGACGGTCACGGGAACGCTCACCAACCAGGGGCCGAACCCCGTCGAGGACGTCGTGGTGACCGCGACCTCCGAGACGGGAACGCTCGGGCTCGAAGAGGCGGAGTACGCGGTCGCCGCGCTCGACCCGGGCGAGTCGGTCGACGTCGAGTTCGACGTCAGCGTCGGGGGCTCCGAACACGCCGGGACGCGCTTCGCGGAGTTCGGCGTCGAGTACAGAAATCAGGGCGGCGACCGCTACCTCTACGACGAGGCCAGCGCGATCGTCGAGGTCGCACCCGACGACGAGGAGTTCTCTGCCGAGCCGGTGAACAACACCGTCGAGGCCGGCGGCTCGACCACGTTCGAGGTGAACGTCACGAACGAGCGCGAGTACACCGTGAGCGACGTGAACGCCCGGATCTTCGCCGACAGCCCGCTCTCGGAGTCGGACGACGAGGCGTTCGTCTCCGAGATCGCCCCGGGCGAGACCGAGACGCTTCGGTTCACGATCAGCGCGGAGGGCGGCGCGATGGCGAAGGAGTACCCCGCCTCGATCGACTTCCAGTACGCGAACGACCGCGGCGAGACACAGCTCTCGGACACCTACCAGCTCCCGGTCTCGGTCACCGAACCGACCGACGACGACGGCTTTCCCTTCCTGATCGTCGGGGCGGTACTCGTCGCACTCCTGGGGCTTGCCCTCCTGGGCAAGCGGTACTGGCCCGAGCTCTCAGAGATGATGCGTGAGGAGGAGCCGCCGGGCGGGCCGGGTGAGCCGCGGGCCGAGTCGGAGACCGATCGGTGAGTTCGCCCGACCCCATCCGCCGGGTCAACGACCTGATCGACCATCGCCCGGGGACGGTCGTGGTCGCCTTCCTGCTCGTCACCGTCGTCGCGTTCGGCGGTACGGGCCTGGTCACCCAAGACGCGGGTGCGGATCAGTTCACGGAGGACATCGAGGCCGCGGAGGCCCAGGAACGGATGGAGGAGGACTTCCAGTCGAGCCCGTTCTCCGAGGGCGGCGGTCAGCTCGTCGTCTACTTCAACGAGGAGAACGCGCTCTCCCGCGAGGCGCTCCTCAGACAGCTGGAGACGCTCGACCGGCTCGAGGGCCACGACGCGCTCCGCATCGACTCCGCCACCGGGCCGGCGGTCCAGGTCGCGCTCGCACTCGACCCCGAGGCGGGAGAGTTCGACGAACAGCACGAGGCGATCGAGGGCGCGACCGGTTCCGAGCTCCGGGAGGCGATCCGCGACGCTGGCGTCGAGGGTTCCGTCGGCACCGACTTCAACCCGACCGCTGGCTCGTCGAGCACGGTGGTCACGACCGCTTCGATCGACCTGCCCCCGCAGGCGGATTCGAGCGACGCCGCCACGTTCGAGTACCGCGCGGTGGACGTGATCGAGGACGTCGAGGGCAACGCGGTCAACGAGAACGTCTACGTCTTCGGCG
>SKWB01000101.1 GCA_007129135.1 Halococcaceae archaeon
GTGGCTGGAGCAGCCGTTTCACGTCGACCGCACGATAGCGCTCCCTGAACTCGCCCATCACCGCCTGTAGCTGCTCGAAGCTCTCTGTGTGGAAGACGAGCGTCACCTCGTCGCCGGAGGCACCGTAGCGGTGGACGGGACAGCCGAACCGGCCGAGACACGCGCACGGACAGGTCGGTTCTCCGCCGTGTTCGACACGGTAGACCGTCGCCGTTCCGTACGCGAAGACCGGCTCTCCCGGCGGGCGTTCGGATCCCTCCCCGGCGTCCACGACGAACTCGGAGACGCTCTCGGTCCCCGCGGGGGCGACGCTCGTCGAGAGCCGATCGACGGTCGTTCCGGTCGCGCTCGCGAACCGGGCGACCGGACACTCCCCGTCGGTGCTGACCGTCACCGTGGCTCGGATCCCGGACGACACACCGCCTCGTTCGCACCCCCACCTCTTCAGCGTGCGGTCGCTCCCGACCGACCGTCAGGTCGATCGATCGCCGGACCGCTCAGTCGGTCTCGTCCTCGATCCAGCTCAGTGCGGCGATCGCTCGGGGGAAGCCGATCGTCGGGATCGAGAGCACCGCGACGTGTTTCAGCTCCTCGGGGGAGAGCCCCTCGTCGAGCCCGCGACGGACGTGCGAGTGGACCGCTCCCTCCGAACCCGCCCCGATCGCGAGCGCGAGTTTCACGAGGCGTTTCGTCCCGTCAGCGACGGGCCCGGCATCCGAACAGGCCTCGCCCAGGTCGGCGTACGCCTCCCAGACCTCGCGGTGCTCCTCGGCGAACTCGCCGGCGGCCGAGGGTAGCTCCTCCGGATCGTCGATCTCGTCTGCCATGGTCAGTCGGCCCATCACTCCCGGCCCTCATCAGTGCGGGGGGTCACGGAGGCCGACCGGTGGTCCCGCTGACTGTGCAGTCGTGAAGCCGTCGGCAAGTCCGACATCACCGAGGGCACGACCACCGGTCGGCGATCCACCCCCTGTTCCGGCGCCCGAACCCAGAGACCAGCGAGAGAGGAACCTACCGGCGTGTCGCGAACGCCGCCACGAGGAGGTAGCCGTACACGGTCGCGCCCGCGAGGCCGACGACGGCTCCGACCCGTTCGATGGGGGGAGTAGAGAGCGCCAGTCCGACGGCCTGCATCGCGGCCGCGGCGGCGAGTAGCCCGATCGCGAGGAGGGCCGTCCGGTCCGTACAGCCCGGCCAGCGCCCGACGGACGGCGGGTAGAACTGCAGGGAGACCCCGACTACCGTCAGCCCGAGGAAACCGAGCAGCGTGAGGCGTCGGTGGGCGTCGACGAGCCCCGGATCGAGGCCCCCGACGGCGAGCCAGAGTCCGATCAAAACAGCCGCGACGCCTCCGACCGCCCCAGCGAGCACGCCGTAAAAGGCGACCCGACGACGATCCGATCGCCGAAAGAGCACGCAGAAGCCGACGGCGTAGCCGACGACGGCCAGAGCTTCGATCGCCCCAGCCACGGCGAAGAGCGATCCCGCCGGAAGGCTGGCGGCCAGCAGCAGAGGTCCGATCGCGCCGGCAGGAAGGACGACGAGCACGAGCGACCGCGGGGGTTCGGCGACGAGGAACCGCGGGAGCAACCGAAAGCCGAGCGCGAAGACGAGCAGCGTCGCGGTTCCCGCCCCCAGCAGGTGGGTGGCCCGCGGCGGGTAGCCGTCGAACACCGACGGGACCACCCCGGAGAGCGCGAGCGTCTCGTAGCTCCCGAACAGGAGGTACGCCAGCGCGACCGGGACGAACGCGTTCGCGACCCGGTCGACGCCCGCCCGGTGGACGTTCGCCCCGCCGGTCCCCGTTTCAGCGCCGCTCGGGTTGTCCCTGATCGTCCAGACGAGGGCCCCGACGAAGAGCGAGACGCCCGCGACCCACGAGAGCCCACCGACGAGGCCGACCGCCTCGGGAACCCCAGCGATCGGTTCGACGGCGAGGCAGGCCACACCGATCGTCGTGAGCGGGAGCTGGAGGGCCGCCACCCGAGGGTCGGCGAGCGGACGGTCGAAGTACGTCGGCACCAGCGAGTAGGCCTTCCCGAAGACGACGTGGAGGACGAACCCGTAGAGTCCGAGGACGACCTCCGTCCGTGGGGGGACGCCGACCAGGAGACCGACCTGCCAGAGGACGAGCCAGCAGACGGCGACGAGGACGTACCGGCGCGCCCATCGCGAGATCAGTGCGGCCGACATGGCCACCGGATCGGGCGCTCGAACTCCCTCGCTCGTTCCGCTCCGTCGTCGGGATCGAGGGAGTCTGACCACCGTCGGCAGTACCTACGTGAAGAGCCTCGAGGCCCCGGGGATGCGAGGATCTCGACCGACGGACAGCCGACTGGTAAAGCTTCACGACACTCGGGGATCGGGCCCGACACGACTCACGCGGCGGTCACGATCGCGTCCTCGTAGCCGTAGAAGGCGTCGACGACGTCCTCCCGGGCTGTGTCGTCGACGTCGAACTCCCGTAGGGTTCGGTCGAGATGCGTCGCGATCGCGTCGAACTCGCCGGAGCTGATGTCGAGGTCGGCGTGGACCGACTCCATGTCGCCGCCGGTGTACTCGACGGGCCCGCCGGCGATCGAACTGAGGAACTGCGTCTGGTGGGCCCGCTGGCGCTGCATGTCGGTCCCCTCGAAGAAGTGCGCCAGTCGGTCGTCGTCGAGGACGCGCCCGTAGAACGAGTCGACGACGGCAGCGATCGATTCCCGGCCACCCAGCCGTTCGTAGAGGGTTGGATTCTCCATCTCGTTCGTTCGAACGAACCCCGCCCCTATGAAAGACCACCCGAACACCTTCGGCGGGAGGCGTTCGCTGTCCGATCGTGGAACCAGGGGGTACCGAGGGATGGTGAGGGTACCAGAGCGATGCAGGAGCCACATATACACACTCGTAGTTCCGCTGGAACGAGGAGAAACTGAACACGGGAGCCGGGGATCGTGTACGGCGACCGGTCGAAGGATCTCACGAAAACGGCGTCTTCGCCGACGCGGGCGTGTTCGATTCGTCCAGAACGATCGAAGAGACCATCGGGCGCGACAAGAAGGGGCCGACAGTCCTCCCGTCGAAGATCGGAGTCCAGCCCTCTGACGGGAGTTCCGGTCAGCAGGACTGTATTCGTCACGAGACGCACCGGGAGGTGGAGAGAGACGTTCACCGACCGCCTCTCGTCGAGACGAACTCACTCGGACATCCGGTGTGTTCTTTCGGCACGGGGGTCGATCCCTATCGCATGAGCACGGACGGCCAGCGACGACCTGGGGGGAGAACGGCGCTCCTCGCACGCACCTGTACCCCGTGGGGATTCCCCGTCATCTACCTCGGCTGGGCGTATCTCTTCTGGACGCCCATACTCGTCTCGGGCGAGTCTGTCTGGTCGTTCCCGAACGCCGCGCTGTTCCTCGTCGGTGGGACGAGCCCGTTACTGGCCGGCGTTCTGTTGAGTTGGTTCAACTACGGCCGTTGGGGACTGCGTGACCTGGGGGACCGCCTGATCGATATCCGCCGGATCGACCCGCGGTGGTGGCTGATACTCGTGCTGTTCTGGCCGGCGTTCAACCTCTGTATGGCCGGTGTCGCACTGGTGTTCGGGATCACCTCGGCGCCACTCGAGTTCGTCTCGCCCGATCGCCTGTTCGACCCGGTGGCAGTGGTCTCGATACTCGTGTTCGCGTTCGTCTTCCCGCTCCCCGAGGAGATCGGTCTTCGCGGCTACTGGCTGGATCAGCTCCAAGAACGCTTCAGTGCGCTCACGGCGGGGCTGATAAACGGGACGACGTGGGCCATCTGGCACGCCCCGTTCGTGCTCTTGCCCGGCTACTACGCGCAGACGACGTTCCAGCCGGAGCTGTCGTGGTGGCTACCGATGCTCGTCTTCGTCGCGCTCTTTCACGTATGGGTGTACAACAACACGGACCGGAGCATCCTCGCGGTACTCGTGTTCCACGCGTTCGTGAACCTGACTGGCGAGGTCATGGGGTTCGCCCCCGAGATGTACCCGTTCGTCCTCTCGGGCTACGTGTTCGTGACGACAGTCCTCGTTTTCGGCTGGAGTCCCGAATCGCTCTGCGGGTGGAATCGGGCTCGGCCAACCGTAACGCGCCCCGGAGGAACGTCCCGCTAGAACTCCCTCGGAAGCGACTAGGTGGACGTCGAACGCTGAGTATCTGCGTTCCAGTCAACCGTCAGCGACAGCAGTTCTGTCGACCGATTCTACGGGAGTGGCTACCGAGAGGTGCCAGACCACCCGGATACAGCTCGATCCAACCCCTCCGGAACCGAGGACAGTATCTCGGTGAACGCCACGGGGTCGTCGTGGTTCACGACGTGTCAAAGGTCCAACTTTTCTCATCGTAGTGGAGTGCGTTTACCGTTTTCCGCCTCTCGGGCGTCGCGCTCGGTCGCGAGCGGTACCGGTCTCCGGGGACGACGGAGGTCGATGAGAGCTCGGTCGGTCTCTGTCTACACTCGCTACCCGATCGACGACCCCTCGGGAGACGTCCTCGATGCGGCCCCCCGGGCCCGGCCCCGATACTCGTAGAGTCCGACCAGGACCGCCCCCAGGCCTAGTAGGAAGATCAGGAGATTCAGTAGCCCACCGACGAACGGGACGAGCGCGAGGAGCCCACCGAGGAGCAGTCCGAGGACCAGCGCCACCCATTGGCGATCGACTCCGCCGATCCGGTCGCGTCCCTGCAAGGAGACGATCCACATACCGAGCGCGAACCGTCCGTACACCAGCCCGATCCACGCGAGAAAGAGGAACGCGAGCGTCCCAGCGAGCGCTAGCGGGATTCCGACGGTCGTGACGGTGAGTAACACTATCGACAGGGGAACGGCGACGAGAGTCCCCAGACCGACGAGTCCCGTCTTGAGCGGTTCGGCCGTCACCCGATCGGCGACGCCTCCGGAGAACCGTGGGAAGAGGGCGAGTAACACGGCCCCGAGGAGCAGGTTGGCGACGAACGCGTAGACCGCGATCGCCCACGACGCCAGCGGCTGGAGTTCGCCGACGGAGGTGGGTCCGAGCGTCCTGTCGCGCGTGATATCGCCCGCGACGGCGTCCTGGTTGCCTTCGAGCCGGCCGTCGTAGGTCAGCGAACCGGCGATCGAGGCCGCCTCCCCGAGTCGGATCGTCTCGGCCCCGATCCGAGCGTCGCCGCCGATCGTGCCGTCGATCGTGACCTCGCCCGCCCCGCTGTCGAAGTCGCCGTCTACGGTCGCACCGTCCTCGAGATGGATGCTCCCGGCACCGGCCGCGACGTCACCGTCGATCTGACCGGAGATCCGCAGGTTCCCCGTCGCGACGTTGACGTCACCTCCCACGGTGCCCGTAATCAGGACGTTCCCGGCAGCGCCGCTCACGTCACCCGTGACGGTCCCGTGAACGACGACGGCCCCGCCGACGGCGTTCACCTCCGAGACGGTTTCACCTTCCTCGACGGTGATCTCTCCACCGACCCCGCTCTGTGCCGTGGCGAGCCCCGAGAACGCGCTCAGCAGAACGAGGACAGCGACGAGCGTGACGACCCCCTGTCGGAGTAGCGACGGCCTCATGCGATCCGTTCCGTTGTTGTAAAACCCATACCCGGTATATCGTCTCCAGAGTACATATATCAAGCAGCTAACTATCTGCGGACGGGGACGACGCGATCAGGTGCACGCCGAGAGAGGAGCCCGAAGGCGGATACTGCCGATCCACAAAGGGTAGCGCGTAGTGGCTCACGAGGTCAGGCTCCAAACGATACCGAGGATCACGCTGATCTTAGGATAGATCCCGAGACTGTCGATTGCGAGCCCGAGAACAGATCCTATTGCAGGTCCACGCGCAATCCCCACGGTCGGGAGAGTCTGCATTCGCTCACACTACTGTCCGAACGCGAACCTCCAGGTTTCTACGGAGCCGGTAGGCCAACACGTCCAGCGTTCTCGAAGTCGTAGGTTCGGACCCCCGCGACACCGAGTATCGAACTCGTGATCAGTACTTTCTGAAAAGCCGATTCAGCGTAACCAAGACGAACGAAACGGCGAAGAGAACGACGAGTACGGCGAACGTCCGGTGCCATCCAACGAGGTCAGCGAGCGCACCGACGCCGATCGATCCGGTCGACCCCCCGACCACGTAGACCGTCCGAAAGACACCGAACCCGGCGTTCCGTTCCCCTTCGGACAGGCTATCGAGTATCTTCGGCTCCTGCGCCGCGAAAAAGCTGTTTCCGATCCCGAAGAGGAGAACGGCGACACCGATGACGAGGAAGTCGGGACCGACGAGAAACAGGGTGAGACCGACGGTACCCAGCAGCAAACACCCGCTCACCACGGAGTCCCGATCGAAACGATCAGAGACGGCACCCACCCCGATCTGCGCTCCGCCCCTGACGATGAAATACGCCGAAAATACGGCACCGGCCATCGTCGGCGAGTATCCGTGGAATTCGACCAAAAAGGTCGGGAGGAACGAGATGAGTCCGTTGATGACGAACATCGCGATGACCGCGACGAGCGCCGAGAACAGGATCACCGGCCGCCTGAGAAACGATACGAACACCTCGACGCCCGCTTTCTCCGCCGAACGACGCGGTGGGGTCGGTTTCACCCTCCACAGGAACAGGACGAATATCGGTACCGCGACGAGAGCGACGAGCGCAACCGCGGGTCGCCAGCCGTAGCGAACGCCGATCCAGGCCGAGGCGATCGGCGCGATCAGCCCGGCGGCCGGAGCGCCCAGCGAGTGGAGTCCGATCGCGGTTCCGATGTCGTCGTAGGTGCGTGAGAGCAACGTCGAGGCGACGGTGTAGTGTAGTCCGGCGACTCCACCGATACCGACCAGACCCAGAAAGAGGACAGGAAAGACCGGTGCGATGCCGGCGATAAAACTCAGCACCGCCGTGCCGCCGACCGAGACGAGGATGATACGCTTCTCTCCGTACCGGTCGGCGAGGAGGCCGCTCGGGTACTGCGTCAGGCCGTACGCGATCCACATCCCCGACAGCGCGATCCCGATCTGCGTGTTCGAGATGGTGAAATCGTCCGTGATGAACGGGACCACCGGGCTGACCGCAACTCTCGCGAAGTAGGTCACGAAGAACGCGAACGTACACAGAACGAGTACGGTGTCACGATACTGCCATCGCATCTAGAACTACTTGCGGTTGCCATTCCCAGTGCATGACTCTACTGGAGTCGGAGAGAGACAAACAACCGGTCCGCTGATCGTAGCGCTATCGAACGGCTGGTTCCGTTCGAACCTTCTGAAACTAACGGGAACGTCGTTACTGAATAGTTCGTCTACGTCTTGTCGGAGGGCTCTGACGAGCACTCGCGGCTTTTTGAACCCTGCAAGATACACAGCGCATCTGTAGCACGGTGATACTTCGAGTGAGTGAGATGACAGCGGATTCACGATCAGCACTATCCCCTCATTCGAGAGCGGTCTCTCGGTTAGCTTGAGGGGGGTGTGGCATCTCGCCGTCTTTCCTCAAGGTTTTCGCCCCCCAGATCGCTGTAATGAGGGCGGCGACCACGAACCAGATGGTGATGTGGAAGACCTCCGATCGACCGGTCAACTCGATAGACTGAAGAGTGAAGTTGGTCCATCCGTGCATCAGTATGGCGACGAGGATGCTCCGTGCTGTATTGTTGTACACCCACGTGATCGCCACTGAGACCGGGATGATCCCGACCATGAACATCCAAAACTCCAACGTTCCGAACCCGA
>SKWB01000317.1 GCA_007129135.1 Halococcaceae archaeon
CGGCGACCCACTCGGGGACGACGATCCCACCGACGGCGATCGCGTCCGTCTCCTCGTAGACCCGTACCAGCTCCTCGATCCAGTCCGGCTCGGCGCGGGTGTCGTCGTCGGTGACGGCGATCACGTCGCCGGAGGCGAGGGCGGCCCCGACCGTTCTGGCACCGGAGTTCCCGAGGTTCTCCTGGGTACAGTGGACGATGACGTCCTCGCGGTCGCCGAACTCCGCCCGGGCGCGTTCGGCGACGGCCTCGTTCCCATCGCTCACCAGCACGAGTTCGAGGTCGTCGTGTGTCTGGGCGAGCACCGACCCCACCGCCCGGGAGAACGCGTCGTAACGGTCCTCGGAGTAGGTGTTGATCACGACCGAGACTCTCATGCTCGGGGCTACCCGAGACGGGGTAAAACTCTTGTGATGGGGCTGAAACGTACCCGGCGGTAACCGGCCGCTGAGCCCGGAAATACGGCGACTGACCCGATGAGAAGGCTTATTGCGTGGTTGAAACTGTCACGGGTCATGAGCAGTGAAGTCGAACGGGACAGACGGTCGGTGAACGCCGACGCCATCGTGGCCCTCCTCTGGCGATGGTACCACGTGCCGATCCTCGGGGTCGTCATGGCCTTCATGTTCTGGACGCGGACCCAGGCGTACGAGGAGTACCTCGCACACGGCGACCCGATGTTCGCGGCGGTCGACTCGTGGTACCACTGGCGCACCGTGCTGTTCAGCGTCGAGAACTTCCCCTCCCGAATGCAGTACGAAGTGTTCACGGGCTACCCCTTCGGGAACTACGTCGGCCAGTTCGGCACGCTCTTCGACCTCCTGATCGCCGCCGTCGCGCTCGTCGTCGGCGCCGGCTCGCCGACCGAGGAGACCGTCTTCCAGGTCGCGCTCCTCTCGGTACCCGCGATGGCCGCGCTCTGTGCGATCCCGGTCTACCTGATCGGAAAGCGCCTGGGCGGGCGGATCGGCGGCCTTTCGGGCGTCGTCCTCCTCGCGCTCTTCCCCCAGACCTTCTTCTTCCGGACCACCGTCGGCCAGCTCCAACACCACGTCGCCGAGGTGTTGTTCATGACCCTCGCGCTGTTCGCGATGATGGTCGCGGTCACCACGGCCGAACGGGAGAAACCGGTCTACGAACAGCTGCTCGACCGGGACGTGCGGGGGTTGAAGCGGCCACTCCTCGCCGCCGCCGCCGCGGGCCTCGCGCTCGCGCTCTACATCTGGGTCTGGCCCTCCGGCGTCGTCCTGGTGGGTATCCTCGGCGCGTACTTCCTCGTCCAGCTGGTCGTCGACTACCTCAGAGGCGAGAGCCCGGATCACGTGGCGTTCGTCGGGGCGGTCGCCCTCTCGGTCACCGGGATGCTCACGGCGCTGACGGTCGAGACGACGACCGTGAGCGCGACGAACTTCAGCTACATGCAGCCGGTCCTCGCGTTCGCCGTCGCGGGCGGCTGCGTCGTCATGGCCGGTCTCGCACGGCTCTTCGACGACCGTGGGATCGACCGACGCTACTACCCCGCTGCCATCGGGGCGGCGGTCCTCGCCGGTCTGGGCCTGCTGGCGCTCGTCCTCCCGAGCCTCTTCGACACGCTGCTGTCGAACCTCTTCGGGCGCGTCCTCCCGATCGGTCACAGCGAGACGCAGGTGACGATCGCGGAGGCGGCACCGCCGCCGGACCCGGCCGAACACTTCTTCGCCGAGTTCGGCCTCGCCTTCTTCGTCGCGATGGGTGGGCTGTTCGCCCTGCTCGCCAGGCCCCTCGCCGGCTACCGATTGAAGGCCGAACACCTCCTCGTGGGCGTCTGGTCGCTGTTCGTCCTCAGCATGGCTCTCGCCCAGCTCCGGTTCAGCTACTACCTCGCCGCCACCGTCGCCGTCCTCTGTGCGTACGTCGTCGGCCTGGTGGTGCAGTGGGCCGAACTGTCGACGCCGGCGACGCTCCGCGACCTCGAGGGCTACCAGGTGCTCGTGATCGTCACGGTCGTCCTGGTGTTGCTCGTCCCGCTCTCGCCGATGATCGCGGGCGCGTCGGTGGTCGACCGTGGTGCGGCCGCCGGACCCGCAGCACAGAGCGGCGACGCGATGAAGTGGGAGGGGTCGACGACCTGGCTCCAGGGCAACACCCCCGAGCCCGGTACCTGGGCCGGCGCCGACGAGGAACTCGACTACTACGGCGAGTACGAGATCCCCGAAGACGAGGACTTCGACTACCCCGAGGGGACCTACGGCGTGCTGTCGTGGTGGGACTACGGCCACCTGATCACCACCCAGGGCGAGCGCATCCCCCACTCGAACCCGTTCCAACAGAACGCACGGAGCTCCTCGGCGTTCCTGCTTGCCGACAGCGAAGAGCGCGCCGAGCTGATCCTGGAGGCGATCCCGGCCGGCGAGGACGTCCACGACGTCGAGGACGAGGAGCTCGAGCGGCTGGCCGACGAGCGCACCGACCAGCAGCGCACGGAGGAGATGCGCTACGTGATGATCGACGACGAGATGGCTAGCGGGAAGTTCTCGGCGATCACGCAGTGGAGCGGCCCCGAGTACGAGCACTACCTCGAGCCGACGGAGGTCGAACTCGACGACGGCGAGGAGGCGACCGTCCAGGGCTTCGGCGAGCCGTACGACGAGACGATGCTCGCGAGCCTCTACTACGACGACGCCGCCGGGATGGAGCACTACCGGCTCGTCCACGAGAGCCCCGAGCGGACCCAGTTCGTGAGCGTCGCCGCCCAGACCGGCGAGGGCCACTGGGAGACGCTCGCGGTGAACACGGAGTTCACCCCACAGCTGCAGTTCGAGCTCCGGGCGATGCTCGAGGACCCGAGCCTCGACATCGAGGACATCCGGGTGTTCGACGAGCGCGAGTCGAGCGCCGTGAAAACCTACGAGCGCGTCGAGGGTGCCGAACTCGCCGGCAGTGTGGACGCCGAGGAGGGCGAGACCGTCACGGCCGCGGTCGAACTCGAAGCGGAGAGCTCCGAGCGGACGTTCACCTACGTCCAGGAGACGACCGTCGACGCCGACGGCGAGTTCGCGATGACGGTGCCGTACGCGACCGAGAACGCGCTCGGGCCGGACGAGGGCTACACCGACACCGACGTGGTCGCGACCGGCGAGTACGAGCTGTTCGTCGGCGCCCCGGACGACCCCGACCTGGTCGGCGAGAGCGAGGTGCCCGAGGAGGCTATCTACGAGGGTGAACACGTCGACATCGACCTCGAGGAGCCCGACGACGACGGGGCTGACGCCGAGGATGGCGACGACGACGGAGCGGGGACGACCGACGACGAGGGCGGGGACTGACCGGGAGACGGCACCGTTTTGTCCATCGATCCGAAAGCGGCTCCAATGCGAGAGTGGGCCGTCGTCTACGTGAAGGGCTTCTGTATGGGGCTCGCGGACATCGTTCCGGGGGTCTCGGGCGGGACGATCGCGCTCATCACGGGGATCTACGAGCGCTTCGTCACCGCCATCGCGGCGCTCGATCCACGACTCCTCGGGTCGTTCGTCACCGCCTTCCGCGAGACCGGCCTTCGCGGCGCGGCGAAGACGGTCTCGGAGGCCGACCTCCACTTCCTCGTGGTGCTCGGGCTCGGGGTCGTCTCCGCGGTGCTTCTCATGTCGCGGGTGATCACCGCCCTGTTCGAGACGTATCCCGGCCCGCTCAACGGCTTCTTCTTCGGGCTGATCGCCGCGAGCGCGGTCGTCATCTACCGCCACACCGATATCGACACGCCCGCCAGGGTCGGGATCACGCTCCTGGGTGCGACCATCGCCTTTCTGGCGAGCGCGAGCGCGACCAGCGACGGTGGCGGTGGCCTCCTCGCCGTCTTCGTCGCCGGCGGGATCGCCATCTCCGCGATGGTGCTCCCGGGGATCTCGGGAGCCGCACTGCTCTACATCCTCGGTCAGTACCAGTACATGCTCGCCCAGCTACGGGACCTGACGGACGCGGTCGCGGGGCTCGCCGGCGACGGATCGATCGACGCGATAGCCGGTCCGGGGCTGCCCGTCGCGGTCTTCCTGACCGGGGCGGTCGTGGGACTGCTCACGATGGCCCGGGTCGTGAAACGAGCGCTCGAGACCTACCGGATGGCGACGCTCGGCTTTCTGGTCGGGCTGATGGTCGGCGCGCTCAGGCTCCCGATCGCGGAGGCAGACCGGGCGGTCGCGGTCTGGTCGCCCGAACTGCTCGCGGCGAGCGTCCTCGCGGGGGTCGTCGGCGCGGTCGTCGTGATCGCCCTCGACGCCACGACTGACACGTTAGAGTACGCGTAACGGGACACAACGGTTTTGCTGACCCGCTCACAACGACGACTAGATGGACCTCGCAGAGCGGATCGAGCGCCGCCGTCGCTCCACCGAGGAGAGCGGACCGGTCGCCTCGTGGCAGGCGCTCTCTCCGACCGCCCACCTCGACGAGCCGGTCGACCGGGGCGAGGTCGTCGACCGACTGCTCGACGCGCTCTCGCCCGTCTTCGACGGTCGCCTCCCCGAGCCGTTCACGGTCACGGGTCCCCCGGGGTCGGGGAAGTCCGCGGTGGTCACCGCGGTGATGGCCGAACTTGACGACCAGCTCGGATCCCCCGTGGGGACGGTCTACACCACGACCCGTGCGGCGAGCGCCACCGGCGTTCGCTTCGTCTACGTCGACGCCCGATACGCCCCGAGCCGGTTCCAGCTCTACCGCTCGCTGCTCTCCTCGCTCACCGACGAGCACGTCCCGGAGCGAGGCATCGGCACGGACGCACTCGGCGAGCGTCTCGGACGCGAACTCGCCGCTCCGGACCGACGCGCGCTGCTCGCGCTCGATCACGTCGGCGAGCCGCGGACCCCGTCCAGCGCCGCGGTCGAACGGGCGCTCGACCCGATCCCCGGACTCTCCTGGTTCTCGATCGGACGCGAGGGGTCCGGGAACGGCGGCGAGAGCCTCTCTGTACCGGGGTACGCCCGGCACGCGCTCGTCGACGTCCTGGGGGTCCGGGCGACGCGCGGGCTCACCCGTGGGCTCGATCCGGCGGCGGTCGAGCGACTCGCGGCCTGGGCGGACGGGAACGCCCACGACGGGCTCTGTGCGCTCACCTGCGCGGCGATCGCCGCGGAGGAGGCGGGCTCGGTTCGGGTCACCGAGGAGCACCTCGAGGCGGGCCGTCGCGCGGTTCCGGAGGAGTGCATCCCGTTCGGCCAGGTGCTCTCGCTCCCGAAGAACCGCCAGCGCGTGCTCCGCGCGCTGCTGTCGGAGGCAGCTACAGACCTGACGATCGAGGAGGCCGCGGACCGGATCGGGGAGAACACGGAGCTCTCGGCGGGGACGGTCAAGCGCTTTCTCTACGAACTCGCCGAGTACGGCGTGCTCGACCGGGTACGGACGGTCGGGTCGGGCGAGAGCGGCCGGACCCCGAGCCGTGTCGAACCCCGCTTTTCCGTCCCGGCGTTCTACCGGCTCGTCGACGACGCGGACTGACAGAGCGCCGCTTCGAGCACCTGGAGCGGGTGACGGATCTCGTAGCCGGTGCCGTGGTTCATCTGCATCGCACAGGTCGGACACTCGGTCATCCCCACCTCCGCCTCGTCGGCCTCCATGTGTTCGAACATCTCCTCGCCGATCGCCATCGAGACGTCGTAGTTCTCGGCCTTCCAGCCGTAGGTCCCCGAGATGCCCGAACAGGAGTCGCCGACGTCGGTCGCAGTGACGCCCTCGAGGCCGTCGAACAGCTCGATCGCCTGCGTCGCGAGCCCCTGGTTGCGGGCGTGACACGGCGCGTGGTAGGCGAGCGACTGCGAGTCGACCTCGCTCTCGGCGAGCGCACCCTCTACGTCCTCGTGGATCCGGAGGTACTCGAGCGCCTCGTAGGTGTGGGCCGCGAGGTCGTCGATCCCGTGGAGGTCGAACAGTTCGGGATACTCCTGGCGCAGCGCCATCGAACAGGAGGTACAGGAGGCGATGACGTCCGCTCCCTCGCCGATGGCCTCGACCAGCCCCTCGACGTTCGTCTCGGCGTGGCGCTCGGCGTCCTGGAGGAAGCCGTTCGCGAACATCGGCGTGCCCGAACAGCCCTGTTTCGGGACCAGGACCTGGTAGCCGAAGTGCTCGAACACCCGGACCATCGCCTTTCCGACCTCCGGGGTGTTGTAGTTCGAGTAACAGCCGTGGAAGTACGCGACCCGTTTGTCGGGATTGGGGACCCGAGCGCCGCCGCGCTCTGCCCACCACTCGCGGAACGTCTGGGTCGCGAAGGCGGGGAACTCCCGCTCGGCGGTGACGCCGAAGGCCTTCTCCATCAGCCAGCGCGCCGGCCCGAAGTTCATCGCGGCGTTCGCCAGCCGGGGGGTCTTCGAGGCCAGCCAGGCCGAGGTCCGGTAGTTCGAGAGGACCCGGTTGCGCAGGTACTCCACCGAGAGCTTCTCCATCTGCTCCTCGACGTAGAGTCCGCGCGCCGTGTTGTGCATCTGGCTGAGCGGAACCGAGGAGGGACAGGCGTTGTCACAGCGCATGCAGTTCGAGCACTTCATCACCGAGTCGTCGATGTCGGTGTCCTCGTTGCGTTTCAGCCGCCACTGCTCGGGGCCCTGGAACTTCGGGCCCGGGAACTCGTCGTTCACCTCGGCGACCGGGCACTCCGTGTCGCAGGTCGAGCACTTGTAACAGCTATCGGAGCCCGGCCTGAGGTCCATCTCCTCGGTGGGAAAGACCTCGACCGGGTCGTAGTCCCCCGGAGAGACCTCCACGTCGGTGCTCGCAGTCGCCGGCTCGGTGCCCGTTCCGTCGTCGGGTTGGTACGCATCACTCATATCAGAGACACTCCGCTGCCCGTCTGCCCGCCGTCGCCGCCGTCGCGAGCGAGACGCCGCTCGCGGACTTCTCCTTCGCCGAATCGTAGCCGCCACAGACCCCACCGACCGCCCGCAGGTTCTCGAACTCCGGCTCCCCCCGCTCGTCGAGCGGTCGACACTCCCCGTCGATCCGCAGCCCGAAGCGGGCGTACGGCTGGTCGTCGAACACCGCCTCGCTGAACCAGTCGTATCGGTCCTCGGGGTGGGGGACGTAGCAGTCGAAGACGGGTTCGCGAACCCCCCCTCGTGAGGACCGAATCCCCTTCCCGACGAGCCCACCGGTCGCGAGGATCACCTGCTCGGCTCCGTACGGCACTTCCCGGTGGACCCGGTTCACCGTCACCGTCTCGACCCGCGCTCCTCCCTCGTAGCCGACGACCGGGTTTCCGGACTCGACTCTCACCCCTTCCTCGTGGAGGGCGGCCTCCAGGGCGTCCTCCAGACGGAGTCCGGGGAGGCTCGGCGGGCCCATCGGCACCTCGAACACCTCGGCACCCAACCGATCGGCGAGCTCTTCTCTCACCTCGTCGCCGAGTTCGTCGCCGAGCAGCGCCGGGAAGCCGACGCGTTCGGCCCCGTCGAGCTGGTCGGCGACCCGGTCCGCCAGCGCCGCTCTCGTTCCGCGCGTCCGTCCCTCGACCCGGACCGCGCGGTCCTCGTCGAGGGCACTCGCCATCCGGGTCACCCGGGCGTCGGCGCGGAACTCGCCGGGGAACGACAGCGTGACGCCCGCCACCGCGAACGGGACGCCCGCGGCCTCCAGGTGGTCGGCCGCGAGCGGGGCGTCGAAGTCGGTGATCGTCTCGAAGCCGACGAGCAGCGTCCGCTCCGAAGCGCTCGCGAGGCCGGGCGCCGTCGCGACCGGATACCTCGC
>SKWB01000275.1 GCA_007129135.1 Halococcaceae archaeon
AACCTCCCGGAGCCGCTCGCGCCGACCGACTACACGTTCGTCGAGACCCTGCGGATCCTCACCGAGGAGCTAGAGGAGGGCTTCGTCCCGGACGTGATCGTCTACGCGGAGGGGCGGATGGACGAGCCGTACACGCTCACCGAACTCGACCGGATGAAAGACCGCCCGCCGGCGGCGATCGCGACCGAGGACAGGCGAGCGGAGGCCGAGAGCGTCGTCACCGTGATCGAAACAGCCACCGAGGAGGACGAGGCGTTCGCGGAGATAGTCGAGGAGAACGACGGCAGCGGGGACGGTATCCCCGACAGGAACTTGGAGGAGGTCTACGACGCACTGGCGGAGACCGACCGGGGGAGCGAAGCGGAGGAGTACCTCGCGGAGGATCGCCGCTCGTCCCGGGTGATCTTCACGCTCGAACCCGAGGCGGGCGAGACCGAGGTGACCGAGGGCGCGGGGGAGATCGCCGACCGGAGTCACCTCGACGCCGCACCGACCGGCGACGCCGTGGTGAACAACGAGGTGTCGGACCTCGTCTTCGACTCCGCCATCGAGAGCCTCGCCATCGCGTTCGTCCTCACCGCGGTCCTGCTCGTCGCGAGCTACGCCGTCCTGGAGGGACGACCGGTCTTCGGCCTGCTCAACCTGATTCCCGTCCTGGTCGCGGTCGCGCTGCTCGCGGGGACGATGCGCTACCTCGGCATCCCGCTCACGGCGTTCAACGCGCCGATCTTCACGGTCGCGATCGGTCTCGGGGTGGACTACACCGTCCACTTCATGCACCGCTTTACCGACGAGTTCAACGAGAGCGCCGACCTCCAGGACGCGCTCGCGACGACCGTCTGGGGGACCGGCGGCGCGCTCACCGGGTCGATGCTCACGACGGTGCTGGGCATCGGCGTCCTCTACCTCGCGGTGATCCCGTTCATCGGGGAGTTCGGCGTCGTCATCGCGCTCGGCGTGCTCTACGCCTATCTGGGGTCGATCCTCGTCCTCCCCGCGGCGATCGGGACGTGGTACGCGCTGAGCCGTCGCCTCGGCCTGCCGTTCGTCTGATCGCCTCTATCCGCGCGCTTTTGCCTCCCGGCCGTCTCCCCCTCTCCGATGGAGGTCGCCATCCTCACCGTCGGCGACGAGGTGCTCGCGGGGGACATCGCGAACACGAACGCCCAGTGGCTCGCGAGCAGGGTCGCCGAGGGCGGCTCGCGGGTCGTCCGCATCCTCACCGTGCCGGACGACAGGGACCTCATCGCGGGGCTCGTGAGCGAGTGGTCGGTGACGTTCGACCGGGTGATCGTCACCGGGGGGCTCGGTGGGACCCACGACGACGTCACCGCGGACGCGCTCGCGGACGCCTTCGGCCGCGACCTCGCGGTCTCTCCGGCGGTGCGCAGGGACGTGATCGAGACCGCGGCGGCCTACCGCGAGGCGAACCCGGAGCGGGTCGAGGCGTACGACCTCGAGATCGACGTCGACGCCTGGGCGGCGCTTCCGGTGGGCTGTCGGCCGCTGATCAACCCCGAAGGGCTCTGTCCCGGCTGCGTGATCGAGAACGTCTACGCCTTCCCCGGGGTGCCGGCGGAGATGCACGCGCTGTTCGACCTCGTCGCGGCGGAGTTCAGAGGCGAGTCGGTCTCGCGCACCCTCTACACCCCACAGCCGGAGGGGTCGATGGTCGAGGCGGTGAGCGAGGTCAGAGAGCGCTTCGACGTGACCGTCGGGAGCTACCCGAGTACCCAGGGGAAGAACCGGGTGAAGCTGACCGGCGAGAGCGAGGAGACGGTCGAGGAAGCCGCCCGGTGGCTCGCGGGGGAGATCGAGGTCGTCAGGCGGGAGTAGCCGGCGGTGCCAGAGCGGGCGAGCGACCGGTACGCGGACCACTTTTACCGCTCGACGGACCTAGGAGGGATATGACCAACGAGATAGAGACGGGCGAGCGCGTCGCCGTCGCCTGTCCCTCCTGCTCACCGGAGGAAGGGACCGTCCACGAGGTGCTCAGGCCGGGCGGCCAGGCGACGGTGCGCTGTAGCGAGTGCGGACACGTCCACAAGACGCGGATCGAACGCGAGCGCGAGGTCCGCCTGGAGGTGATCGTCTCACAGGACGGCGACTCCCGGCGCGAATCCGTCGAGACGCCCGCCGACCAGACCGTCTCCACCGGCGACGAGTTCGTCCTCGAGACCGAGGAGGCGATCCACCTCGTCCGGGTGACGAGCGTCGAACTGGAGGGCGAGAAGCGGGTCGAGAGCGCCCCAGCCGAGGAGGTCCGGGCGGTCTGGACGCGCGCGGTCGACAACGTCTCGGTGAACGTCACGGTCCACCCGAACGACGGACGGCGGGACAAGAGCCGGAGCGTGACGAGCCACGTCCCCGGCGATCACGAGTTCACCGTCGGCGAGGTCGAGGAGGCCGAGGACGAGGAGTTCCGGATCGTCGGCATCCACCTCCGGGACGACGTCTCGGGCTACCACCACACGAAGCTCGACCACGAGGGGGATACCGTCCCCGCGAAGGACGTGAAACGGCTCTACGGCGAGGACGTCTCCTCCTCGGCGTGGTCGGCCTGGTAGGGAGATGAGCGAGGACGACCGCTCCGCGGAGCGCGATCGGATGGTCGACGGCCTCCGATCCCGGGGACTGATCGAGCGGCCCTCGACCGAGCACGCGCTCCGGACGGTGCCGCGTCACGCGTTCGTCCCGGCGTCGAGGGAGGGAGATGCCTACGCCGACCGACCGCTCCCGATCGGCGACGGCCAGACGATCAGTGCCCCGCACATGGTCGCGACGATGCTCGACCTGCTAGAGCTCGACGGTGACGAACGAGTCCTCGAGGTCGGCACCGGCTGTGGCTATCACGCGGCGGTCACCGCAGAGGTTGTCGGCCCCGAGAACCTCTACTCGGTGGAGTACAGCGCCGACCTCGCCGAGAGCGCCCGCGAGGTCCTCTCGGAGATCGGTTTCGGCGAGCTCTCGATCCGCGTCGGCGACGGCCGCGAGGGGTGGGCCGAGCACGCACCCTACGACGCGATCTACCTCACCTGCGCCGCCCCACGGCTCCCCGACGCGCTGGCCGATCAGCTGCGGGGGGAGGGACCGATCGTCGCGCCGATCGGGACGCGCTCGCAGACGCTCTACCGGTTCTGGAAGCGCGAGGACGGCTCGCTCGACCGGGAGAACCACGGCGGGGTCCGGTTCGTCCGGATGCGGTAGCGAGCGACGGGGTCTTCTTTCCGTTCCCGCACGCGCGAGGGGTCGGCACTCGCGACCTGGAGCCCGGTGGTGAGCCGTCGGGTCGGTGTACCCGTTTTATCAGTCGACCGCGCGAGGTGACCGTATGACGGCAGACCGCATCCACGGACTCAACACCGCGTACTGGACGCTCGACTACTCGCTCGCCGTGCAGGCGACGCGGATCGGCGAGCCGCTTCGGGCGACCGTCCCCTGCTTCCTGATCGACCACCCGGAGGGGCTGGTGCTGTTCGACACCGGGCTGAGTCACGAGATGGTCGACGATCCCACGGGCTACGGCGCGCCACACATCGAGGGGTTCGTCGGCGGGATCGAGCCACAGGGGAGCGTCGCGGAGCAGCTAGAGGGACTCGGGTTCTCCCCCGAGGAGGTGGACACGGTGATCCTCTCGCACCTCCACGTCGACCACGCGGGCGGGATCGACGCCTTCCCGGAGGCGACGTTCGTCGTCCGAACCGAGGAGCTCCGCTACGCCTGGTGGCCGGAGTCGACCCAGTGGCTCTTCTACCTCCAGCGCGACTTCGAGGCGCTCAGATCGCCCGAGTTCGAGGTCCGGGAGGTGACGGGGGAGTACGACCACTTCGGCGACGGAAGCGTCGTGGCGTTCCCGACGCCGGGACACACCCCGGGCCACCAGTCGCTCCGGGTCGAGCTAGAGGGGGAGACGGTGATCCTCGCCTCGGACGTCGCGAGCACGCAGACCGGCCTCGACGAGGAACTCCCCGCGTCGTTCGCGTGGTCGATGTCCGAGTCGGTCACGTCGATGCGCACGGTGAAACGGATGGCCGAACAGGGGGCGGACGTGGTCGTCAATCACGATCCCGAGCTGGTAGAGGCGCGACTCGGTTCGTAGATCAGACCCGCACCTCCGGCTCCGTCTCCTCGAACTCCGAGTTTCCGTCGCCTCCACCGCCGTACTCCGCGTAGAGGTAGGCGCCGAGGTAGCCGCCGAGCGCGCTCAGCCCGACGGTCCAGGCGGCGGCGATGGCGAGGCCGATCAGCACGAACAGACCGATCGCGATCGCCCCGCCGGGGTCGAACGCGAACAGCCCGAACCCGAGGATCGCGACGAACCCCAGGAGGACCATCGGGACGAGGACGATCGCGCCGGAGAGCGCCCCGCTTCTGAGCCCCTCGCTGGTCGTCCCCTTCTCCAGGTAGGCGGTCACCGCCCCGCCGATGACCGGCGAGACGGCGGTGAACGAGAGCAGCACGGTCACGACCGCGCCGATGATCGCGTTGATCCAGGTGTTCGACTCTGACATACCTGCTATCGTCGATCCGGGCCCAAAGTCGTATCGCCCCCTCGCAAGCGCGCGGTTCATATCCCCTGACGGTCCTACGGGCGATATGGACCCGGCGACCCTGCGCGACGACATGGTCGAGGGGCTCGCCCACGAGACGAAGGGCGTCCTCGACTCCGAGCGGGTCGGCCTCGCGATGCGGACGGTCCCGCGTCACGAGTTCGTCGACGAGCGGGTCGCCTACGAGGACCGTACCCACGAGGTCGACGGGACGACCGTCCTCGCGCCGAGCCTCGTCACCACGCTGCTCCAGGCGCTCGATCCGAGGGAGGGCGACGAGACGCTGATCGTGGGCGTCGGCGTCGGCTACACCGCGGCCGTCTGTGCGGAGATCGTCGGCGCGGAGCACGTCCACGCGGTCGACATCTCCCGGCCGATGGTCTACCGCGCCCGGGAGAACCTCGCGGAGGCGGGCTACTCCGCCGTCCTCGTCGACCACCGCGACGGGGCGCGCGGCCTGCCGGAGTACGCCCCGTTCGACCGGATCCTCGTCGAGGCCGCCGCGGTCAGGCCGCCCGAGGCCCTCCTCTCACAGCTCTCCCCGGATGGTCGGCTGGTGATGCCGCGGGGGACCCCCGGCGAGCAGTCGCTGGTCGGGGTCTCGGCCGATGGGGAGACCGAGCGGTTCGGCCCGGTCCGCTTCAAGCCGCTGTTGCTCGACGGCGAACAGACGGGGGCACCGGAACGAAACCGGATGCACAGGGAAGACCGCGAGTTCGCCGAGCGGTCGGCGCACCGACGCCACGGCTGGGAGCAGGAGTGGATCGACTGGGACCGGTACTAGCCGGCGACGGGTCGCACGGGCTCCGGCTCCTCGTCGTAGAGGGCGAGGAAGACGACCGCGGCGACGAGCATGAAGCCGGCGGCGACCCAGAACGCGACGAGGAACGAGGCGGCGTCGAGCACGAGTCCGAACGCGGTCGGACCGACGACCGCCCCGACCTGCCAGGAGACCGACCGGAGCGAGAGGCTCCCGCCGACGGCCTCCTGGTACTCCCCCTCGCGGACGAACAGCGCCATGCTCGTCGGCAGCCGGAGGCTGTCGCCGATCCCGAGGATCACGTAGGCGAGAAAGAGCGCGAAGAAGGCCGGTGGGATCGGCGTCTCCCGGCCGGCGAGCGAGAGTTCGATCGGTTCGAGCACCGTGGAAGCGGCGGGCGCCAGCGGGATCAACGCGGTCCCGAGGGCGTACGAGAGCGTCCCCGCGACGATGAACCACTCGTAGCCCCCGACCCGGTCGGCGAAGCCGCCGACGTAGCCCTGTGCGACCGACTTCGTCAGCTTCCCGCCCGCGAGGACCGCGCCGATCAGCAGCGCGGTCATCGCGAAGTCCGTGCGGGCGTAGATCGGGAGGAAGATGATCACCGACATCTTCCCGAAGCTGAACGCGAACCGGAAGACGACGAGCGCGAGCACCGCCCGCCGGCGTAGCAGGGCGACCAGCGTCTCGATGCCCGTGTCGTCGGACTCGCGCTCGGCGCCACCGGGCTGTTCGCGGACGAAGGCGACCACGCCCGCGGTCGCGATCAGCGAGAGGACCACCAACACGCCGTAGGTGGTCTGGAACCCCACGAAGAAGAGCAGTGCTCCGCCGAGGAGGTCGCCGGCGAGACTCGAGAACGCGCTCGTCTGGTTGTACGTCCCGATCCAGAGCCCGCGTTCGCCGCCCGCCGCGATCGTTCCGACGATCGCCGTCCCCGCGATGTAGACGACGATCGAGCCGATCGCCTGGAACCCACGCAGTGCGACGACCTGCGTGATGGAGGTGACGAACGCGAACGCCACGAGCACGAGGACGTTGAGGACCATCCCGACGACGAGCAGCCGTTTCGCGTCGCCGACGTCGACGTACCGGCCGACCGGCAGCACCAGCACCAGTCGGACGGCGGCGTAGACGGTGCCGAAGAGCCCGGCGACGAATCCCGACGCCTCGAAGAGGTCGGCATAAAGCGCCAGCGCGATGATGATCGTCGCGAACGCCATCCCGCTCGCGACGTTCATGACCGCGAGCGCGGCGAACTCGGGGTTTCGAAAGAGCGAGAACGGGCTGCGACCGTTCGAGAGCGAGGCCATTCGCTCTCGCACGTCTGTCTTCGTCGCTACTCAACGGTTGGATACCGGCCCCTATCGCCGGAAGAAACGAGGTGGGTCGCCGCGTTACTCGAACTCGAACTCGCGCTCTCTCGACCGAGAACTCGACCGCGAGCGCGGCTTGGAGCCGCCGCTTCCGCCGTCGCCGCTCAGGTACGAGTAGGCGAGGTAGAGCCCGTAGACCACCGCGGCGATGATCAGGAGCGTGATCGCGAGGCTCACGATCGAGACGAAGATGCTGAAGATCGTCGTGACGATCTGCCAGACGATCCACAGCGCTACGACCGCGAGCAGCGCTCCGCCGGCGTACTTGAGCCACTTGCTCATGCCCTCCCATGGTCGCTGAGCGCACATGAGTGTTCTGACGGGATGCTGGCGCTGAGAGAGCGTCCCCCCGACCCGATCCGATCAGACCGCCATCGCCCGTTCGATCCCCGCCTGGATCCGTCCCCGGTCGGGGAGGTACGCCTCCTCGCGGGCGAACAGCGGGTACGGGACGTCGTAGCCGGCGACGCGCTCGACCGGCGCCTCGAGGTAGAAGAACGCCTCCTCCCCGATCCGCGCGGCGATCTCCGCGCCCATCCCCCCGCTCCGTGGCGCCTCGTGGACGACGACGCAGCGGCCGGTCTTCCTCACCGACTCGACGATCGTCTCCGTGTCGAGCGGGGAGATCGATCGAGCGTCGATCAGTTCGACGCTCGCGTCGACGGCTCCGGCCGCCCGCCCCGCCTCCCGGAGCATCGCTCCCCACGCGACGACCGTGACGTCCTCGCCGGGGTCGACGACGCGGGCCTCGCCGATCGGCACGAGGTGGTCGTCCTCGGGGACCTCCTCGCGGAACGCCCGGTAGATCCGCATCGGTTCGAGGAAGAGCACCGGGTCCGGATCGCGGATCGCGCTCGCCAGCAACCCCTTCGCGTCCGCGGGGCCGGACGGGATCACGACCTTCAGCCCCGGGATGTGGGCGTAGCCGGCCTCGTAGCTCTCGGAGTGGTGTTCGAGCGCCCTGATCCCGCCGCCGTACGGCGTCCGGAGCGTCATC
>SKWB01000051.1 GCA_007129135.1 Halococcaceae archaeon
AGACGCCCTCCGCGGCGAGTTTCACCTCGGCGACCTCCCTGTCCAGCTCGTCCGGGAGGTCGTGGACGCCGGGGGAGTAGGCGTCGGCGTTCTCCGCGATCTCGCGCGTCGCGACCGCCTGGACGCCGAAGCTCTGGTCCATGACCTCCACCGGGTGGCCGAGCGCGATCGGTGCCGCGAGGTTCACCAGCCGGCCCTCGGCGATCACGTTCAGCCGGCGGCCGTCGGCCATCTCGAACGCCTCGACGCCGTCTCTCGCCTCGTACCGGTCGACGGCGAGGTCCGAGAGCGCGTCGAGGTCGATCTCCACGTCGAAGTGGCCCGCGTTCGCGAGCAGGACGCCGTCGCCCATCGCCTCGAAGTGCTCTCGGACGATGACGTCCCGGTTCCCGGTCGTCGTGATGAAGACGTCGCCCGTCGCCGCGGCCTCGGCCATCGGGAGCACCTCGTAGCCCTCCATGTGGGCCTCGAGCGCGCGCCGGGGTTCGACCTCCGTGACGACGACCTTCGCGTTCTGTCCGGCGGCTTTCTTCGCGAGGCCCTTCCCGCAGTAGCCGAAGCCGGCGACGACGACGGTCTTCCCGGCCCACGAGAGGTTCGTCGTCATCGCGATAGTCGCGAGCGACGCCTCGCCAGTGCCGTGAACGTTGTCGAACAGCCGCTTCATCGGCGTGTCGTTCACGGCGAACATCGGGTAGCGGAGCGCGCCGTCCTCGTCCATCGCGCGGAGGCGGTGGACACCCGTAGTCGTCTCCTCGCAGCCGCCGACGATCGAGTCGATCAGTTCGGGGTACCGCTCGTGGATCCGGAAGACGAGGTCGCCGCCGTCGTCGATCGTGATCGTCGGGTCGTCGGCGATCACCGCGTCGATCGCCTCGTAGTACTCCTCGTCGTCCACCCCCCGCACCGCGTAGGAGGTGACGTTCTCGCCCGAGTCGAGCGCGGCGCTCACGTCGTCGTGTGTCGACAGCGGGTTACAGCCCGCGATCGAGACCTCCGCACCGCCGGCGGCGAGCGTCTCGACGAGGTTCGCCGTCTTCGCCTCGACGTGCAGCGCCATCCCGATCCGCTGGCCCGACAGCGGTTTCTCCGCCTCGAACTCCTCGCGGATCGACTCGAGGATCGGCATGTGCTGGCGGGCCCACTCCATCTTCCGTCGCCCCTCGGCCCGGAGCTCGTCGCTGTCGGCGAACTGCTCCGTGACCGGCGGGTACGCGCTCTCGCTCATGTGACGAGTTCGGAGCACGCGGCCAAAACGGTACCGGAGCGGGGTCAGCTCTCCTCGACCACTGCCGCGCGGTACCGCCGGACGAGGTCGTTCACGAACACCACCTTCAGCGCCATCGAGAGCGTCATGCTGGCGACCGCGAGCACGGGTCTCCGCGCGAGTGCCGCGACGAGCGCGAGGGGAAACGCCGGCGCGCTCACGTAGTTGATCAGTCCCGGGTAGGTCCTCTCGAACGTCCGGTGACCCTGACCGAACCACCACCGCTCGGCGAGGACCGCCTGGCTCTCCCAGGAGTCGGTTCGTTCCGGCGCGGGAAACAGGACCGGGTTGAGAGCGGTGAAGACGAGCGTCGCGGCCAGCAGCCGCCACCGCCGGCCGTAGAGCGCGACGAGCAACAGCGGACCGATCAGGAACCTCGTCCTGACGCTCCAGGGGTTCGCGTGGCGAGCCCACACCCAGTCGGGAAGCCGAGCCGGGAGCGATCGGCCGGGCGGTCTCATACCACGGGATCGACGGCGGTGCTCCTAACCGTATCGCCGCACCGAACTCAGGTCGCCCGCTCGACGAGCGCCGCCGCCCGCTCGTTCGCCCGGTCGATCACCGCCCGTTCGTCGAGCGTGAGAACCTCCCGGTCGCGCATCAGCACCCGCCCGTCACAGACCGTGTGTCGGACGTCGCTCCCCCGGGCGGCGTAGGCGAGGTGGCTCACGAGGTCGTGCGCCGGCGTGAGGTGCGCCGCGTCGAGGTCGAGGACGGCGAGGTCTGCGGGTTCGCCCGCCTCGATCCGTCCCGAGCCGATCCCGAGCGCCTCGGCGCTCCCCTCGGTCGCCGTTCGAACCACGGCCTCCGCAGGGACCGCGCTCGCGTCCTCTGCGGCGAGTTTGCCGAGCATCGCCGCGTCGCGCATCTCCCCGAAGAGGTCGAGGTCGTTGTTCGAGGCCGCGCCGTCGGTCCCCAGCCCGACCGAGACCCCCGCGTCGAGGAGCTCCTGTACGGGGGCCATCCCGCTCGCGAGCTTCATGTTCGACGCCGGGCAGTGGACCACAGCGGTGCCGCGCTCGGCGAGCAGCTCGATCTCCGTCCTGTCTACGTGGACCCCGTGCGCGAGGAAGTCCCCCGGACCGAGCATCCCGAGGTCGTCGGCGTACTCGAGCGGACGCATCCCGCGCTCCTCGACGATCGGGTCGACCTCGTCCCCCGTTTCGTTCGCGTGGAAGTGAAGCGGGACCCCGAGGTCGCGAGCCCTCGACACCGCCTCGCGGAGGTACTCCTCTCCCACCGTCGTGAGGCTGTGTGGAGCGATCGCGGTCGTTATCCGACCGCCCGCCCGTCCGTCGAGACGGTCGGCGATCTCGACGCTCTCCTCCAGGTCGGCCCACGCCCCGTCCTCGCTCTTGCCCACCGAGACGACGCCGTGGGCGAGGCGGGCGCGAAGGCCGCTCTCGGCGACCGCCGCCGCCACCGCCTCCTCGTGGAAGTACATGTCGCAGAACGCGGTCGTTCCCGTCCTGATCATCTCGACCAGCGCGAGGTCGGTTCCGGCGCGGATCTCCTCGGGGGTCATGGCCCCCTCGATCGGCCAGACGTCCTCCTGGAGCCAGGCGTCGAGCGGCTTGTCGTCGGCGTAGCCCCGGAGCAGCGTCATCGCGGCGTGGCCGTGGGCGTTCACGAGACCGGGGATCACGAGCCCCCCGCTCGCGTCGAGCGTCTCCTCGACCGCGGCGACCTCCTCGGGATCCCCGACCGAGACGATCTCACCGGTTTCCGTACCGACGAGGAGGTCGGCACGTTCGACGCTGCCGTCGGGCAGGAGTACCTGCCCCCCCTCGACTCGCGTGGTCGTCATGGCTCGCGTTTCGTCGGGCCGCCGTATCACACCACCGGATGCGACGGGCGCTCGATACGCCTGGCGACCGACGGCCTCCCGCCCGCGCCCGGTCGAATGGCAAGGCAGTTCAACTCCGGCCGCGAAGCACCGGGAAATGCGTATCGCCGTCCCGAACAAGGGTCGCATCCACGAGCCGTCGATCTCGCTGCTCGAACGCGCGGGACTGCACATCGAGAACGGTTCCGACCGGAAGCTCTACGCGAACACGATCGACCCCGAGGTGACCGTCGTCTTCGTCCGCGCCGCGGACATCCCGGAGTACATCGCCGACGGCGCCGCCGACCTCGGCATCACCGGCTACGACCAGGTGCGCGAGGCCGGCCACCCGAACGTCGTCGAACTGCTCGACCTCGGCTTCGGTACCTGTCGGCTCGTCCTCGCCGCGCCCGACGACAGCGGGATCGAGTCGGTCGCGGATCTCGAGGGGAAGACCGTCGCGACCGAGTTCCCGAACGTCGCCTACGAACACTTCGCCGAACGCGGCGTCGAGCCGACGATAGTGGAAGTGACCGGCGCGACCGAACTCACCCCGCACGTGGACATGGCCGACGCGATCGTCGACATCACCTCGACCGGGACGACGCTCCGGGTGAACAGCTTAGCGGAGATCGACGAGGTGCTCTCCAGTTCGGTCAGGCTGTTCGCGAGCGAGTCGGTGCGAGACGAGCCGAAGGTCGAGCAGATCCGGACCGCGCTCCAGTCGGTGCTCTCCGCGGACGGCAAACGCTACCTGATGATGAACGTCCCCCGAACGGAGCTGGAGGCGGTCAGGGAGGCGCTGCCCGGCCTCGGCGGGCCGACGGTGATGGACATCGCGGGCGACGACCTCGTCGCGGTCCACGTCGTCGTGGACGAACGCGAGGTCTTCGAGACGGTGAGCGAGGTGAAGCGCCTCGGCGCGAGCGGCATCCTCGTCACCGAGATCGAGCGGCTGATCGAGTGATCACGGCCCCTCGGGCGGGCCGAGGAAGGCGAGGGTGAGCGCGGCGAACAGCACCACCCCGAGGATGATGCTCACGACGACGTGGATGAACGTCACGAAGAGCGTGTAGCGCCGGTCGACCCCGTAGAGCCGGTAGATCGCGGCCGCATCGACGACGAGCGCGACGAGGATGGTGAGCGCCGGGGGGACGCCGAGCGCGGTGAGCGAGACGGCGACCACGGCGAGCAACGGACCGATCCCGAGCGCGTTCTTCCTCGGGACGTCGCCGAGGACGTTCCGCGCGGCGATGTGGACGGTGAGCGAGAAGAAGACGGCGAGCGTGAGCACCGTCCCGAGCACCTGCACGGAGCCCCCGACCTGTGCGGGGCCGAGAACCGAGAGAAGCGAAGGAGAGAGGGAGGGAAGGAGACCGGAGAGCATGGGAGGCTACTCGAGGAGGCCGAGTTCTTCGAGCCGGGAGACGATCTTGTCGACGGCGTGTTCGGCGTCGACGGGCTGTTTCCCACCGGTGATGACGAGCTTTCCGGAGCCGAAGAGCAGCGCGACGACCTTCGGTTCGTCGAGGCGGTAGACGAGCCCCGGGAACTGCTCGGGTTCGTACTCGATGTTCTCCAGGCCGAGACCGATCGCGATGGCGTTCAGATTGAGGTTGACGCCGAGGTCCGCCGAGGTGACGATGTTCTGGACGACGATCTCGGGGTCGTCCTCGACCTGGATCTCGAGGTCTCTGAGCTTGTCGAAGACGATCTCTAGGCTCTCGTGAACGTCAGAGGTCGACTTCGCGCCGGTGCAGACGATCTTCCCGGAGCGGAAGATGAGCGCGGCGGATTTCGGGTTCTGGGTGCGGTAGACGAGGCCGGGGAACTGTTCCGGGTCGTAGTCGGCGCCCTCGAGGTCCATCGCGACGCTCTGAAGGTCGAGTTCCTGGCCGATGCCCGTCGAGGCGACCACGTTTTCGATGTTGATCGTTTCCTTTGGGTCGTCGGTCATATCTCGCCTTAAAACACGTATTTAAGCTTTATAAAGGTTGGTGGCGAGCGCTGATAGGTCGCCGGTCCGAGGGGTCGAACCGCCAGCCTCATTCGCCCCCGAACCGACCGAGAGGGCGTGTACGTACTCGAACTCGCGGGCGAGGACGACGCGTTCGCCGCGTACGAGGCGGCCAGCGCGGCGACGGACGTCGAGGTCGTCGCGCCCGCCGTGGCGAGCGCTCGCGAGGTGACGGATCGGGTACGGACGCTCGCGTACACCCACCGGGCCAGCGAACTGGTCGGGGAGTGTGCGGCGAGCGTCGAGAGCGCGACGGGAACGCTCGAAGCGGCCGAGATCGATCGATCGGGGTCCGTTGCGGTCCGCGCCCGCGACGTTCGGGGGGCGACCGGCGTGAGCACCGGGGAGACCGAGCGCGAACTCGGGACCGTCCTCGTCGACCGCGGGTTCTCGGTCGACCTCGAGGATCCCGATCACGAGCTGCGGGCGGTCTTCTCGGGTGACACGTGTTTCCTCGGCTGGCTCGTCGCCGAGAGCGAGCGGGGGTTCGGCGAGAGGGTTCCGACGAACAAGCCGTACTTCCAGCCGGGGAGCATGACCCCGCTCGACGCGCGCGCGATGGCGAACATCGCGGGTGCCGGACCGGGGCGCACGGTACTGGACCCGATGTGCGGAACCGGCGGCATCCTCGTCGAGGCGGGGCTGGTCGGTGCACGCCTCCTCGGTGCCGACGCGCAGTGGAAGATGGTCCGCGGCGCGGCCGCGAACCTGGATCACTACCTCCCGGGCGATCGGTGGTCGGTCGTTCGAGGGGACGCGACGGCGCTCCCGGTGCGCGAGACCGCCGTCGACGCGGTCGTCTTCGACGCCCCCTACGGGAGGCAGTCGAAGGTCGCCGGTCACGGCCTCTCGGCGCTCGTCGGCGGAGCGCTCGGGGAAGCCCGGAGGGTCTCACCGCGCGCGGTCGTCGTCGCGGACCGCCGGTGGGACGAGGCGGCCGAAGCGGCGGGGTGGACGATAGCCCGGACGTTCGAACGGCGGGTACACCGCTCGCTCACCCGGCACGTCCACGTCCTCGCCGATCCCGACGACGGGTGACACCGTCGGCCGTGACCGTGTGAGGATCATCGACACCGAGGGGATGCGACGACCTCGAACGACTCGCAGCCGCCGGTATGACTACTCCGAGGAGCGTGCGACCTCGCAGAGTTCGCGGTCCTCGTCGCTCTCGACGGCGAGATCCGGGACTTCGAGCGGTGATCCGTCCGCGTCGATCGCGACGAACGTGAACGTCGCCTCGGTCGTGAGCGCCGTCTCGCCGGAGCGGGCGTCCTCGCGCCAGGCCCGGATCCGGGTCCGGACGCTCGTCTTCCCGGTCCGAAAGACGTAGGCCTCGATCAGCGCGGTCTCCCCGATCGGGACCGGTCGGCGGAAGTCGAGCCCGTCGACGCCTGCCGTGACGCAGGACTCGCCCGCCAGCCGCATCGCGCTCATCGCGCCGACCTCGTCCATCCACTTCATCAGCGTTCCGCCGTGGAGCGACTCGTAGTTGTTCGCGTGCTGTGGCTGTACGCGATACCTGTTCACCAGTCGCGTCTCCGAGGGTGTCGCCATGGCGTATCCAGACGCGGTGGTGACTTAGCTGGTTCCGGGGGAGTCGGAATATTGACCATCCGTGCCATCTACCGACACCCATGAACCAGTATCTCACCCTCGTCCACGACGTGCTCGCGGAGGGGAGCTACAAGCCCAACCGGACGGGCGTCGACACGATCTCGTCGTTCGGCGCACACTACGAGATCGACCTCCGCGAGGGCTACCCGCTGCTCACGACGAAGAAGATGGACGGCGGCCGCTGGAACTCGTTGATCTACGAACTGCTCTGGTACCTCTCGGGCGAGGAGCACGTCCGGACGCTCCGCGAGCAGACCGGGATCTGGGACGAGTGGGCCGACGAGGAGGGGAACCTCGACACTGCGTACGGGAGGTTCTGGCGGCGGTACCCGATCCCGGAGGAGGGGCTGCCGGGCGAGAGTTGGCCCGACGAGGACCATCGGTGGGTGAACGACGACGGGACGTTCGACCAGCTCCGGTACGTGATCGACACCCTGCGCGAGAGCCCCAACTCCCGGCGGCTGGTCGTGAACGCCTGGCACCCGGCGAACGCGGCGATCTCGACGCTCCCGCCCTGTCACTACACGTTCGTCTTCAACGTGCAGGACGGGACGCTGAACACACACCTCACCCAGCGCTCGGGCGACGTCGCCCTCGGGATCCCGTTCAACATCGCGGCGTACTCGCTGCTCACGCACGTCGTCGCCGGTCGAACGGACCTCGGGGTAGGAAGGTTCTCGCACACGGTCGTCGACGCCCACGTCTACTGCGGCGAGGGAACTCGCGGTGGCTGGTACGGCGAGAACAGAGAGGAGTTCCAGCGACGGCTGGCCGACGCGACCGGCGCCGACGACCTCCGATCGCTTCGCGAGTGGGTCGAACGCGAGGCACCCGACGAGGAGCGCGAGGGCCTCGACCACGTCCCCGGGCTGCTGACACAGCTCACGCGCGAGCCGCTCTCGCGACCGGGAATCCGCGTGAGTAGAAAACCGATCGACGACCTCGCGTTCG
>SKWB01000328.1 GCA_007129135.1 Halococcaceae archaeon
CGTCCATCTCCTCGGCGATCTCGACGAGCGTCACCCCGCGTGGGATCTCGTAGTAGCCGAGTTCGAGCGCCCGCTTCACCGTCTCGGTCTGGACGTCGGTCATCCGGCAGGGGTTCTCCGCGGTGATCTCCGCCGGCGTGAGCTTGTCCAGCAGGAGCCGGACGTCGATCCGGTCACAGGAGTCGGCCGTCCGCGAGAGGTGCTCCCGGTCGGGGTACATCACCGTCACGTGCCACGCCCCCTGCGAGGTCGACGCCTGGAGCGGCGTCCCGCCGTTCTCCAGGAGGAGGTCGATGGCTGGCGGCCGCTCAGACCACCGGACGAGGTAGAGGTGAGACCCCTCGGAGCTGAGCTGCCGGTCGTAGCTCGCCACCGTCGGATCGTCGTCGAACGCCGCCTCGAGCGCCCGGACGTCGTCGGTGAGCACGTGGAGCTGCGAGGTGAGGCCGGCCTCCTCGACGGCGATCGACGGCTTCAGGTCGAACTCAACGCCGTCGAGCCGGTCGAGCGTCGCCTCGAGCACGACGACGTCCGCCGGGAAGGTAACCTTCGCGAGCACCGCGTCGGTACCCCTAGCCCGTTCGTCTACCGTCTCGGTTATCGCCATAGTCCATCCACCACGTTCCCAGGTGAGTCCGGGAGGACTTACTTAATCACTACGAAACATTGATATAAGCCCTGAGATAATCTTCGGTAATGATCTCCCACACCACTGTCCAGCTACGTGTCACGAGACGGGTGACAGGAACCGGTGGTCCCGCCGAGTACTAGAGGGGGTTCCCGGCGACTGCCGATCGTTCAAGAGGGTCGGCGTGTCTCCCCGACTCCAGGGTCCCGTCCGGGCGCCGGATACGATCGCTTCGCTTCGGTTTCAGGGGGTGATTAATCGCGAAGTAACGCCTCACGTGACTGGATCCGGAGCCCGTCTCCCCGCGATCGGTCACCACGGCTCGTTCTTCAGCCCGAGCAGGTAGGCGACCCCGTTGGTCGTGACGTGGAGCAGCGGCGTGACCACGAGCACGACGACGATCACGGGGAGGGTGAACCACTCGACGAACCAGTCGAAGGCGAGCAGCGCGGTGAGCGGCAGCGCCGTGACGACGAAGTCGAGCTGGTCGACGCCGGGGAACATCGCGCCGCGTTCGCGGCCGGTTCGGCGTTTGAGGAAGGAGGCGAGGATGTCACCCAGCATGGCGCCGAAGGCGAGTCCGACTGCCGCGAGGATCGGGAAGGCGGGGAGGTCGAACCCGGTGGCCCCGGTCACGCTCGGCTGGAGCGCGTTCAGGACGAGAGCCAGCGCGACCCCCGCGAGCGTCCCCGCTGCGGTCCCTCGCCAGGTCTTTCCGTCGCCGAGGACGCGCTTTCCGTTCCAGGTCCGGCCCCCGTCGATTGGCGCGCCCCCGCCGGCGAGCACGGCGGCGTTGTTGGGGACGTACGCGGGGAGCATCAGCCAGAACGCGAGGACGAGGAGTTCGAGCATACCCCTTCCCCCGAGGGCCGATCGTATAAGGCCCGGGGTTCCCCGTGCGAGATATCACCACTTATCCTGACCGGGGTCGTAGTCGGCGCATGATCCTGCCCATCGCGGATCGGTTCGTCGCCGGCGAGAGCCCGGCGACCGCACTCGATCACGCCCGTCGGTGGAACGCGAAGGACGTGAAGGTGATCCTCAACCTGCTGGGGGAGCACTACGACGACGCCGAGGACGTGGCGGCGGACACCGAGGAGTACCGGACGCTCCTCTCGGATATCGCCTCCGCGGGTCTCGACGCCTGCATCTCGGTGAAACCCTCGCAGATCGGCCTCGACCTGGGTACGGAGGTGTTCGAGGAGAACCTCGCGAGCATCGTCGAGGCCGCCGACGAGGAGGGGGAGTTCGTCTGGGTGGACATGGAGGACCACACGACGACCGACGCGACGCTCGACGCGTTCGAGCGGTTCGTCACCGACCGTGGCGGCGGGATGGGCGTCTGTCTGCAGGCGAACCTCAGACGGACGAAGGGCGACGTCGAGCGCTTCGCCGACCTCCCCGGGAAGATCCGGCTCGTGAAGGGCGCGTACGACGAACCCGAATCGGTCGCCTACACGGAGAAAGAGCGGGTGAACACGGCGTACAGGGAACTGCTCACCACGATGTTCGAGACGTACGAGGGCGGGATCGCGATCGGGAGCCACGACCCCGCGATGGTCGACCTCGGTCGCGACCTCCACGAGCAGTGGGGGACGCCGTTCGAGGTCCAGATGCTGATGGGCGTGCGCGAGGACGCCCAGGTCGAACTCGCCCGCGAGTACGAGGTCTGGCAGTACACCCCCTACGGCTCGCGCTGGGCGTCGTACTTCTACCGGAGAGTGATGGAGCGAAAGGGCAACGCGCTCTTCGCGGCCCGGGCGATCATCGGCCGATGACCAGCGCCAAAGCACTTATCGCCCCCCCACATAGCTCGTGCTGATGTCGACGTGGAAGCGGGACGCGGCGAGCGGGCTGGTCGTCCTCGTCCCGATCATCGTGACGATCTGGGTGGTCTGGTGGCTCTTTCGCTTCATCGCGAACCTGCCGTTGATAGAGAACCAGATCGCCAACCCCGCGCTCCGCGTCGTGCTCACGCTCGTGCTGTTCGCGCTGCTCGTCCTCGCGGTCGGCTACCTGATGCGAACCGCGCTCGGCTCGATCGTCGAGGCGGCGATCGACGACGTGATGAACCAGGTCCCCGGTCTGCGCGTCGTCTACAACGCATCGAAGATGGGCGTCGAGACGGCGCTCAACGGCACGAACGAACTCCAGGAGCCGGTGAAAGTGTTCACCTGGGACGGCATCCGGATGACCGCGTTCAAGACCGGCCGCGAGGCACCCGACGGCCGGAAACTGCTCTTTCTCCCGACCGCGCCGAACATCACGAGCGGCTTCGTCATCGAGGTCGAGCAGGAGGACCTGATCGAGACCGACGAGACCGTCGAGGAGGCGCTCACGCGGATCCTCTCGGCCGGCTTCGGCGAGCGCGACCGGGCGGAGAAGGGGATCCCGATCGACGTGATCGGCGACGAGGGGACGAACCGCCCCGCGACCGACGGCTCGGGCGACGGTCCGCGGTAGCTCACTCCCCGGTCGGATAGCTCGTATCGAGCAACGAGGGGTCGCCCTCGGGGCTGACGCTTCCCGTCGCGTAGCCGCCCAGATCCAGCGTGACGTGGTCGAAGCCGATCGCCGAGAGGTGTTCCTCGGCCGCGCTCGCGAACGCGGGATCGAGCGCCCGCTCCAGTTCGTCCGGGGCGACCTCGATCCGCGCGAGGCCGTCGTGGTCGCGTACGCGGAACTGCGAGAACCCCCACGAGCGGAGCAGCGTCTCCGCGCGCTCGACCCGGGTGAGCCGTTCCTCGGTCACCTCGAGGCCCGTGGGGATCCGCGAGGAGAGACAGGCCATCGAGGGCTTCTCGGCCACGGAGAGCCCGTAGTGGCGGGCGATATCCCTCACCTCCTCCTTCTCGACGCCGTGTTCGAGCAGCGGCGAGTAGGCGTCGAGTTCGGCGACCGCCCGCAGGCCGGGGCGGTGCCCGCTCGTATCGGAGGCGTTCGTCCCGTCACAGACCGTCTCGATCCCGAGGCCGCGGGCCCGCTCGAACATCGCGCCGAGGCGCATCGTCCGGCAGTGATAGCAGCGCTCGCCGTCGTTGCGCCGGAACGCCTCGCTGTCGAGCTCGCTGAAGCTCACGATCTCGTGGCGGATCCCGATCTCCTCGGCGACCCGTTTCGCGTCCACGAGCTCGGCCTCCGGGAGCGTCTCCGACTTCGCGGTGCAGGCGACCGCGCGGTCGCCGAGCGCGTCGTGGGCGACCGCGGCGACCACCGACGAGTCCACCCCACCGGAGAAGGCGACGAGCACGCCCTCTCGCTCCTCGAGGTCCGCGCGCATGGCCGCCAGTGTCTCCTCGACCATACTCGGGCGTGAACGGGCGCGAGCAAAAGCGCGTCGTCGTGCCGCGAAGCTTTTTTCGGTCGGGCGACAGACCACGGTCGATGGAGTTCGAGTCGATCCCGGGCGTGGGGGAGAAGACGGCCGCCTCGCTCGCGCGTCTCGACGACGCAGAGCGCGCGCTCGCCGCCGGCGACGTCGCCGCGCTCGCCGCCGCGCCCGGGATCTCGACCGGACAGGCCGCGCGGATCGCCCGTGGCGCGATCCGCGCCCGCCACGACGACGACTCGCGGTTTCTCGCGACCAGCCGAGCGCGGGAGCTCCACCGCGACCTGCTCGCGCTCGTCCAGGAACGCGCCGTGACGACGTACGCGAAACGCCGCCTGGAGACGTTCTACCCCAGCGCGTGCGAGGCGCGGATCGAGGAGGCTCGGGCGTTCACCCGACGGGCGCTCGAACGCGAACCCGACCCCGAGGTACGGGACGCGCTCGCCGGCGTCGAGCCGCTCTCGGAGCCGACCGAGATCCGGATCAGGGAGCGGTGTCTCGCGACGACCGACGCCGAACGCTACGCCGAAGCCCGCGAGGCGGTGCCCGAACTGCCGGTCGAGATCGTCGAGGACGCCCGGGGACTGGCCGAACTCGCCCGGGGGTACGCCACGGTGGTCGCCATCGACGAGGCCTTCTCCGGGGTGGAGGTCGCCGGGGACGTCCGGGTCGAGCCGAGCGCACTCGACTCCCCGGAGGAGGTGGTCCCGGAGCGGGTCCTCGCCTTCTTCGCGAGCAACGGGGATTCGATCCGGGCGTCCGCTCGGGTCCACCGCGAGGCGGGTCTCGAGCCGCCGTGTGACCTCGACACGCTCTCGGAGGCGCTCTCGCGGCTCGCCGACGACGGCACTGTCGCGGGGGACGAGGAACTCGACCGGCTGACGGCGGCGGTCGCGGACCTCGAGGTGGCGGTGCGTACGGCCGAGAGCGTCGCGGACGACGCGCTGAGCGAGGCGATCCGCGAGCGGGACGTGACGATCGAGGGCGCAGACCTGCTCTCGCTGGTCGAGCGGGGGGCCGGGATCGACTCGCTGCTCTCGCGCGAACTCGCCGACGAGTACGCCGACGCGGTCGAGCGGGCGAGGGGTCAGCTCGTCGACGCGCTCTCGCTCGACCCGGGCGAGGCGGAGATGGCACGGGCGGCGTTCTCCGACGAGCCGAGCTACCCCGTCCTCGCCGACGAGACCGTGGTCGGCAAGCTTGAGGAGGAGCTGACGGCCGCGCGCGACCGGCGGGCCGTGGCGGGAAAGCGCGAGCTGGCGGCGACGCTCTCCGCGTTCCGCGAGGACGCGAGGACGCTGGTGACGACGGCGCTCGACCTCGACGTCGAACTCGCCATCGCCCGCTTCGCCCGCGAGTTCGACTGCACGATGCCGGCGTTCGACGGCGAGGGGATCCGGATTCAGGGCGGTCGCTCTCCCCTGCTCGCCGAGCCGTGGGAGGAGATCGAGCCGGTCGACTACGCGGTCTCCGGCGTGACGCTGCTCTCCGGGGTGAACTCCGGGGGGAAGACCTCGACGCTCGACCTGCTCGCGAGCGTGGCGATCCTCGCACACATGGGGATGCCGGTGCCCGCAGAGCGCGTCTCGCTGCGACGGTTCGATGCCTGTCACTACCACGCGAAGACGCAGGGGACCCTCGACGCCGGCGCGTTCGAGAGCACGCTCCGGGAGTTCGCCTCGCTCGCCGAGTCGCCCGAGGGCGCGCTCGTGCTCGTCGACGAACTGGAGAGCATCACCGAACCCGGCGCGAGCGCGAAGATCATCGCGGGGATCTTAGAGGAGCTAGAGGAGGCGGCGACGACCGCGGTCTTCGTCTCGCACCTCGCGGGCGAGATCAGGGAGGCGGCGACGTTCGCCGTCCCGGTCGACGGGATCGAGGCGGTGGGGCTGGTCGACGGCGACCTGGTCGTCGAGCGTTCGCCGGTGACGGACCACCTCGCGCGGTCGACGCCGGAGCTGATCGTCGAGAAACTCGCGGGCGAGGGCGACTCGCGCGTCTACGATCGACTGCTCGCGAAGTTCGACTGAAACGGCTATACCGTTCGGGGGAGAACGACCGTCATGGCGCTCGCGTACGAACTGCTTCACTACGTCCTCATCGTCGCGGTCGCGTGGGGCGTCTACATCCTGGTCGGGGAGTTCGTTCCGGGGCTCGCCCAGTGGCAGGAGATGGTGATCATGCTGATGGTCGCGGTCTCGTACGTCTGGGCGGTCGTCACGCTCGGCCTCGCCCCGCCGTCGTGGTTCGGACGGAGCCCCCCGCCGGAGGCGGAGTGAGCCGACCCCGGACCGCTCGCACTATGGACCGCTTAAACACCCTCGAACGGCTAGAAACGGCGCGAAAGCGTCGAGGTGTTTATGAGTGTCACCCCCCTCACCACGGAACATGACCGGCGCAGACCCGGGGGGAGGGAGGGGGACGTGACCGCCGACGTCCTGCTGGTCGAGGACGATCCGGCCATTGCACGACTCGTCCGCGAGGCCTTCTCCGAGGTCGGCGCCGACGCTGCCGTACGCGTGATCGACGACGGCACCGACGCGCTCTCGGCGCTCAGGTCCGAGCCGCGTCCGGACCTCGTCCTCCTCGACCGCGACCTCCCGGGAACGACCGGCCCGGCGATCCTCGCCGCGCTCGACGACGACTCGGCGATCCGGCGCATCCCCGTGATCGTCCTCACCGGCTCCGACGACGAGCGCGACATCGCCGAGGCGTACGACCGCGGTGCGAACGCCTACGTCACCAAACCCGAGGCGTTCGAGGGGTTCGTCGGCCTCGTCACCGCGCTCGATCGGTTCTGGCTCCGCTACGTCAGGGTCCCACCGGAGAGCCGACACCGCCCGAAGGGTTAAGTAGCCGCCGTAGCGTGGTGAAAGTGATGGCCCCGGACCCCGAGGAGGGGATGCTCTCGTGGGACGAGACGGTCTTTCGGAACGAACGCGTCTTCGAGATCGACTACCTCCCCGAGACGTTCCGTCACCGCGAGAGCCAGACCCAGAGTCTCACCTACGCGATCCGCCCGGCGGTCCGGGGCTCGCGGCCGCTCAACGCGCTCGTCCAGGGACCGCCCGGCACCGGGAAGACCACGGCGGTGCTCAAACTGTTCGACCAGCTGACCGCCGAGACCACGGTGCGAACCGTCCACGTCAACTGCCAGGTCGACTCGACGCGGTACGCCGTCTTCTCCCGGATCTTCGAGGGGCTGTTCGAGTACGAGCCGCCGACCAGCGGGGTCTCGTTCAAGAAGCTCTTCGGACAGATCGCCGACCGCCTGACCGACGAGGACGAGGTCCTGGTCGTGGCGCTCGACGACGTGAACTACCTCTTCTACGAGAACGAGGCCAGCGACACGCTCTACTCGATCCTGCGCGCCCACGAGACCCACCCCGGCGCGAGGATCGGCGTGATCGCCATCTCCTCCGATCCGAGCCTCGAGGCGATCGAGGAGCTCGACCCGCGGGTCCAGTCGGTCTTCCGGCCGGAGGAGGTCTACTTCCCGGTCTACGACGTCACGGAGATCGCCGACATCCTCGGAGAGCGTGCCCGCCGGGGGTTTCACGACGGCGTGATCCAGGGGGGGACGCTCGATCGCGTCGCCGAACTCACCGCCGAGAGCGGCGACCTGCGCGTCGGTATCGACCTGCTCCGCCGGGCGGGGATGCAGGCGGAGATGCGGGCGTCGAAGACGGTCGAGCTC
>SKWB01000350.1 GCA_007129135.1 Halococcaceae archaeon
GCGTCCCCACGCTCTTGCTCTTCGCCGACGGGGAGCAGGTCGAACGGCTGGTCGGGATGCAGGATCGCACCGTGCTCTCGGACCTGATCGATCGACACGCGAACCGATAGGGATCGTCGTAGCCAGCCGAACACCTCGGTGGCAGATCGACTGATCCCGTCTCCCGGTCCAGTAGTGGGAGAGCTGTGAACTTCTCCGACGATTCCTACGAGCGGGGGTCGTCCCCCGTGGGTACTCGGATCGCGCGAGACGTGCGCCGGCCGTGGAGCGGTCGTCCGCCGACGGCAACGTTTATGATCGAATACCCGAACCCGTGCGTATGGTTTCCGAACCCGAAACCGGTGTCCGGATCGAACGCGAGCGGGCCGCGAGCGTCGACGGGTTCGGCTTCTTCACCTAGCTGCGGGCGACGGATCGCGGGCGCGCGCTCGCGTGAAATCGGCCGCGGAGTCCGGAACCGCTAAGCGACTGCTGCGAAACCACACCGACAATGAGACTACCAGCGACACAGGCCGCCGTCCTCCGGGCGGCGAGCGCCGAGGAGTACCGGGAGGTAGACGAGATCGCCGACGAGGTCGGCGAGAAACCCGAGACGGTCACCGGTGCGGCCTTCGCCCTCGAGGAAGCGGGGCTGCTCTCGATCCGGGAGGAGAGCGAGGAGACCGCCTCGCTCACCGAGGAGGGCGAGGCGTACGTCGAGGCGGGACTGCCCGAACGACGGCTCTACGACGCCGCGATCGAGGCCGGCGCGGACGACTCCTCCGTGCCGATGGGCGAGGTGATCGGTCGATCCGGCCTCGAGGGCGCGGAGGTGAACATCGCGCTCTCGAACCTCGCCCGGAAGGGACTCGGCGAGATCGATTCGGGTGCGCTCACCGCGACCCGCGACGTAGGCGAGGACGCAGAAGCCGCAGCGCTCTCCGCCCTCGCGTCGGGCGAGTCGGTCGAGGATCGGGAGACGCTCGACGCGCTCGCCCGCAGGGACCTCGTCGAGCGAACCGAACGGAGCGTTCGCTCGGTGAAACTCACCGACGAGGGCGTCACCGCGCTGATGGAGGGTCTCGAGGAGCGGGACACCGTCGGCCAGATCACCGCCGACCTGCTCACGAGCGGCGAGTGGAGGGAGGTCGAGTTCTCGCCGTACAACGTCGAGGCCGAGGCCGCCGAGGTCCCGGCGGGCCGCAAGCACGTCCTCCGTCGGACCGCGGACAGGGTGAAAGACGTCCTGACCGGGATGGGCTTCCGGGAGATGGAGGGGCCGCACGCGGACGCGGACTTCTGGATCAACGACTGCCTGTTCATGCCCCAGGACCACCCCGCGAGGACGCACTGGGACCGGTTCTCGCTGGAGGAGCCGGAGCGGATCGACGAGCTTCCGGAGGAGCTGCTGAACCGCGTCGAGTCGGCCCACCGGGAGGGCGTCGGCCCGGACGGCGAGGGCTATCACTCGCCGTGGTCGGAGGGGATGGCCCGCGAGATCGCCCTGCGAGGCCACACCACGTCGCTCTCGATGCGCTATCTCTCCGGTCACGCCGTCGGCGAGCTCGAACCCCCACAGCGGTACTTCTCGGTCGAGAAAGTGTACAGAAACGACACCCTCGACCCGACGCACCTGCTGGAGTTCTTCCAGATAGAGGGCTGGGTGATGGCCGAGGAGCTCTCGGTGCGCGACCTGATGGGCACGTTCACCGAGTTCTACGAGAGCTTCGGGATCACGGACATCCAGTTCAAACCCCACTACAACCCCTACACCGAACCCAGCTTCGAACTCTTCGGCCACCACCCGGAGACGGGCGAGCTGATCGAGATCGGCAACTCCGGGATGTTCCGTCCCGAGGTGCTGGAGCCGCTCGGCGTCGAGTGCGACGTGATGGCCTGGGGGCTCGCACTTGAGCGCCTCGCGATGTTGATCACCGGCGCGGAGGACATCCGTGACCTCCACGGCACGCTCGTCGACATCGAGTTCCTGCGGAACGCGGAGGTGATCTACTGATGCCCGTCGTCGATATCGACACGGACGAACTGCGCGCGCTCGCCGGCACCGAGAAGGACGACGAGGAGCTGAAAGCCGACCTCTTCGGGCTCGGGCTGGAGTACGAGGGCGAGACCGAAGCGGGGGAGCTCCAGTTCGAGTTCGCGCCGGATCGCCTGGACCGTCTCTCGGTCGAGGGCGTCGCCCGTTCCTTACGGTATCACTACGGGCTCGACCGTGGCGTCTCGGTCCCCAGAACGAACAGTGCCGACTGGGTGTTGGAGGTCGAGGAGTCGGTTCCGGACGAACGGCCGTACGTCACCGGGGCGGTCGTCAGAGGGGTCTCGCTCGACGACCGGGCGCTCGACTCGCTGATCCAGCTCCAGGAGAAGCTGCACGCGACGATGGGCCGCGGCCGGGCGAAGGGCGCGATCGGCGTCCACGACCTCGCGATGCTGAAAGGTCGTTCGGTCACCGAGGGGAACCGGCCGACGATCCGCTACAGGGGCGTCGAACCGGACGGGGAGACCTTCGTACCGCTGGACTCGGACGCCGAACTCACCCCGGGGGAAGTGCTCACCGAGCACCCGACCGGCCGGGAGTACGCCGATATCGTCGAGGGCTACGAGCGTATGCCCGCGATCTACGACGAGATCGGGCTCTTCTCGTTCCCGCCGGTGATCAACGGCCGGCGGACGGAGGTGACCACCGACACGCGGGAGCTCCTCGTCGAGATGACCGGCACCGACCAGTGGACGATCGACAGGATGCTCACGATCGTCTGTTACGCGCTCTCCTCGCGCGGTGCGACGATCGAGGAGGTGACGGTGCGCTACCCCGACCGGGAGCTCACCCGTCCAGACCTCGAGACCGAGTCGAAGACCGTCGCTCACGACCGGATCGAGCGCGTCCTCGGGATCGGGATGGAGGCCGAGGAGGTCATCGACTGCTTCGAACGAGCCGGCCTCGACGCACGGGTCTCGGAGCTGAGCAGCGAGGAGCTGATCGACTACGAGGTCGAGATCCCGCCCTACCGCGTCGACGTGCTCCACCCGATCGACCTGGTCGACGACGTGGGTCGCGCCTACGGCTTCGGCGACCTCGAACCCCGCTATCCAGACGTCGGAACCGTCGGCGGGCGCCACGAGCGGAGCCGGCTGGAGGACGCGGTGCGGGAGACGCTCGTCGGGATGGGCTTCGAGGACCTGCTCAACTTCCACCTCACGAGCGAGGCGGCGACCTTCGAGCGGATGGGGATCGAACCGGGCTCCGATACCGTGGGCGGCGGCCAGCCGGCACGGATCCGCGAGCCCTACAGCGAGGAGTACGAGATCGTCCGGACCTGGGCGCTCCCCTCGCTGCTGACGGTGCTCTCGAACAACACCCACCGGTCGTACCCGCAGGAGCTCTCGGAGATCGGGCTCGTGATGGAGCGTGCGGAGGGAACGGAGACGGGCCTCGCCGAGCGGCGTCACGTCGCGGGCGTCCTCGCCCGCACCGACGCCTCCTACGAGGACGCACGAGCGAGGCTCCAGGGGCTCTCTCGGGCGTTCGGCGTTGAGTTGGAGACACCCGCTACGGAGCACCCGTCGTTCGTCGATGGCCGGTGTGCGGCGGTCGTGATCGACGGCCGAGAGGTGGGCGTCGTCGGGGAGATCCACCCCCGCGTGCTCGTCGCGTGCGACCTCGAACTCCCGGTCGCGGCCTTCGAGTTCGATCTCGGCTCCCTGAGCTAGGGCCACTCGACCCGGTCGATCGCCGCCTCGATCGCGTCGTCCAACTCCTCGGTCGGCACGCGCGAGTTACAGAGGATCACGATATCGACCCCGTCGGGGCCCTGTCGGGCGACCGCGCTCGTCCCGTCGGTGAACCAGCCGTGCGTGGTCCGGCGCTGTGAGGGCGCTCCCGAACGCTCGGCTCCGTCGAGTTCGTAGGCAGCCATGAACCGCGCGACGGCGGGTGCGGAGGCGACCAGTCCCGCCGCGGCGTCCATCGACTCGACGTCGATCCCGCCGTCCGCGCAGGTGACGCCGTCGTTCCTGTCGAGGTCGACCGCGTTGTAACAGCTCCGCCCGTCGTCGTAGGCGACCTCGTCGTCCGGGCGGTCCCCAGGGAGGTTCCGCGCCGGGTAGACCTCCTCCGCGCCGACGGGATCGAGAATCGCCTCCCGAACGTGCTCGTCGTAGGCGTCGCCGGTGACGTCCTCGATCAGCAGGCCGAGCAGGAGGTAGCCGAAGTTCGAGTACACCCGCTGTGAACCGGGGTCGAACTGGAGCGGCTGGCCGAGGGTGAACCGGGCGATCTCGCGGGGCTCCGGCGGTCGGTCGAGGCCGAGCTCCTCCGCGATCTCGACCGGGTGGAAGATCGGGTCGAACGTCGCGTCGCGGTCCCACCCGCCCTGGTGGTCGAGGAGGTGTCCGACCGTGATCTCCGAGAGTCGGTCGTCCGGGTCGTCGCCCTCGCGTGGCTCGACGTCGATCAGGTCGAGCGCCGGTTCGTCGAGGTCGATCTCGCCCTCCGAGTCGAGTCGCCGGACCGCCGCGGCGGTGATCGGCTTCGTGACGCTCGCGATCCGCATGAGCGCGTCCGGGGCGACCGGATCGCTCCGCTCGCTGTCGCGCCAGCCGTACCCCCTCGAGTGGACGAACTCCCCCCCGTAGTTCACGGCGACGGTCGCCCCCGCGACGTCGCGGGATTCGAGGAGTTCGAGGAGCGCCTCGTCCACCCCGACGAGTTCGGCGAAGAACTCGCCCGTGATCGGCCGGCCGTCCGGGCGCTCGTCGACCGTGACGGTCTCCGTCTCGCTCCCCGTCGCCCCCGCCTCGTCCTCGACGGTCACCTCGACGGTGTACTCGCCCGGATCGGCGTAGGCGTGCGAGACCGACTCGCCCTCGGCCTCGTCCCCGTCGCCCAGCTCCCACCGGGTGGCGGCGATCGGCTCCTCACCCTCCGTGGCGTCCGCCTCGAAGACGTAGCCGTTCGGCACCTCCTCGGAGGCGACCGAGGCTTCGATCGAGACGGCCGGCCCCTCCGTTTCCTCCTCGTCGTCGTCGCTCTCGTCGTCCGTTTCCTCCTCGTCGTCGTCGCTCTCGTCGTCCGTTTCCTCCTCGTCGTCGTCTCCCTCGGAGGAGTCGTCGGAGTCGGTCTCGGGTGACTCCTCGGTCTCGGTCGACTCGCCGACGTCGATCGGCTCCTCGGTCTCCGTCGGCAGCCCGCTCGGGCCGTCGTCGTCGTTCTCGTCGGCCGGTGGCTGCCCGTCGTCCTGCTCGATCTGCATACAGCCCGCGCTCAACGCGGCGAGAGCCGTTCCGGTGACGAGGAACTCCCGTCGCCGGAGCGGTCCATCCATGTACGGGGGTCGGCCGGTGAAAGTAAGTACGTTGCGCGTGTCTCGATAGCTGGTACCACGGCTCGCTCCGCACCTCTTTACCCGTGGAGGGGCTACGACCGGGTATGAACCAACTCGTCGACGGGGAGTGGGTCACGGACGCCGGGGCGTACGCGGACGACGACGGCTCGTTCGAGCGGGGCGAGACGACCTTCCGCGACCGGATCGAGGACGACCCCGAGGCCCGGTTCCCGGCCGAGGCCGGTCGCTACCATCTCTACGTCTCCTACGCCTGCCCGTGGGCACACCGTGTGCTCGCGATCCGGGCGCTCAAGGGGCTGGAAGAGGCGATCGGCCTCTCCGTCGTCGACCCCTTCCGCGCGGACGACGGCTGGCAGTTCACCCCGGAGCGCGAGGGCGCTACCCCCGATCGGGTCCTCGATGTCGACTACCTCCGAGAGCTCTACGTCCGTGCGGATCCCGATGCGACCTGTCGGGTGACGGTCCCGGTGCTCTGGGACACGGTCGAGGGGACGATCGTGAACAACGAGTCGCGCGAACTGCTGCGGATGCTCGACACCGAGTTCGAGGGCCAGGCCACCCGCGAGGCCGACCTCTATCCGGAGGGCTACCGAGAGGAGATCGACGAGGTGATCGACGCGATCTACGAGCCGATCAACAACGGCGTCTACCGCGCCGGCTTCGCCACCAAACAGGGGCCATACGACGAGGCGATCGACGACCTCTTCTCGGCGCTCTCGCGCTGGGAGTCCGTGCTCGCCGACCAGCGCTACCTCGCGGGCGACCGACTGACCGAGGCGGACATCTGCCTGTTCACGACGCTCGTCCGCTTCGACTCCGTCTACCACACCCACTTCATGTGTAACGTGAAGCGGATCGTCGACTACCCGAACCTCTGGAACTACCTCAAAGACGTCTACCAGGTCCCCGGAATCGCGGAGACGGTGGAGATGGGCCACATCAAAGAGCACTACTACACCACCCACCCGGACGTGACCCCGTCGCGGATAATCGCCCGCGGGCCTGACCTCGACTTCGAGGGCGAGCACGACCGCGACCGGTTCGACTGATAGGGGCTCGTCGGTTCTCGCTGACGGATTTTCGGATACCGGTGAAGTCAGGCTTTTATGCGACATGCCACGTCGCCTGGTCATAGTGTACTCCATCGATCAGTAGAGGGTACAGAGGTACCGCGACGAGTGGGAACCGGTCTGCAACACATCAAAAATCCAGTGCAACGCGCAGCCGCTCGATCTCGTTTCAAAACATTCTACGACCGACCGATCAGAGGACGTGCTGTTGTCGATTCGTTCGGAAGCAGCTTCAGATGAATCGATACCGTCAGACCGAACCAACGATTTCGAGCCGTCAATCAGACTTCGCTCACTCTCCCTGGGCCACTGTGTGAAGCCCGTCGTCTGTTAGTGTAATGAACGTCGCCGACCAATCAGGGGGGTCTATACGCAGGAATTCGAACGATTCGGTCCGATCTTCAGTCTCGAGGGTAAGTTCGTACTCCGCAGGATGGCGTACCAAATAGATGGCACCTTCGGTCCGGGAGAGTTCGACGGTTTCCTCTGAGACGACCGGAAGATCGTCTCTGAACCAACCGTTATCCTCCATGACGAGACGGAGCGTAGTCTCGACGCCATCAGCGTCGCTTGCCAGGACTGCGATGTGACCGAACGCCTCTCCGTCCTCCTCTCCGATGCGCAAACCAAGTGCTGCTGACCGGTCGGTGCCCTGCTCTATCCGCCCGTTGCCGCTGTCCAAATCCGGGAAGAGGTTGAACAGATCCTCCGGGAACTCCTCGAACCGTGGGTCCTCGTATGACTCCTCTATAGGCTCGACCGCTGGCGTATCGGATTCGAACTCAACCGAGTCGAGGCAGCCGGCGGACGCTGTTATAAGGGTAGAAGCGGTAAGGGTCGAGAAGTGACGCCGGTTCATAACTAGAAACTCTACACTGCAAACATATGTTTTCGGGTGGTAATGCGAGGCGAGTAGGTACCGACATCGGCCCATCGGCTCCAAGCGTGTCGGAGTCGAACCACTCGATAGCATTACTGCCGGAGCGGCAGCCGTTCGGCGCACCCCCTCGTCACACCCGTACAGATACCATTTCTCAATGCCAGTTCCTCCAGCGGTCACCTCGCAACCCTCTTACACGACCAGTTCAAGCCCTATTGGCTGAAAGGAAAACGTATCGAGAGGCGTGTGACCCCATCCTGCTGCCGGCGTCCAGGAGATCCGAGTGGTGACGACAATCACAATACTCGTCGAGGGCCGATCAACTGACCGATTCCCGCAGATTGATTAGCTCACGCTCGTTCTGTGGGGTCATGGCACAACGGGCGCAGCCGCGGCCGACGACGATCCGCCACTGGTCCTCGCCGGACGACGACGTCCCGACGTTCGTCGACGGCGACGGCACCCGGATCACCGACGACGAGGGGAACGAGTATCTCGACTTCATCTCGCAGCTCTACTGCGTGAACGTCGGCCACGGCAACGAGCGGATCGCGGATGCGATGGCCGAGCAGGCGAGACGGGTCGCTTACGTCTCCTCCTCGAAGGGCAACGACACGCGCGACGAACTGGCCGGCAGGCTCGCCGAGGTGAGCCCCGGATCGCTCTCGGACGTCTTCTTCTCGGTGTCGGGCAGCGAGGCGAACGAGGCGGCGGTCCACCTCGCCCGCCGGTTCACCGGGGGACAGAAGGTGCTCACCCGCTGGCGCTCGTACCACGGCTCGACCTACGGCGCGGGCTCGCTCACGGGCGAACCGGAGACGCGAAACGCCCTCGACGACAGCGGCGCGGCGACGACGGGTGCCGCGAAGTTCCTGCCGCCGCTGCCCGAGGCGTTCGACGCCGAGGGCGAGGAGCTCGCCGAGCGGGCCGCGAACCACCTCGAGTTCGTGATCAGGAACGAGGGTCCCGACTCCGTCGCGGCGGTGCTCACCGAGCCGATCGCCGGGACGAGCGGCGCGTACACCGCCCCGGCGGGCTACTTCGCCCGGGTGCGGGAGATCTGTGACGAGTACGACGTGCTGTTGCTCTCCGACGAGGTGATCACCGGCTTCGGCCGCTGTGGCGACTGGTTCGGGATCGGGACGGAGGACGTCGAACCCGACATGATGACGTTCGCGAAGGGGGTCACGAGCGCGTACGCCCCGCTCGCGGGCGTGATCGCCCGACCGGAGATCGGCGAGTTCGCCCGCGAGGAGGGCGTCGACCTGGGTCAGACGTTCGGCGGCCACCCGGTCGCCTGCGCCGCCGCCCACGCCGCCCTCGACGAGTACGAAGACGGCCTGATCGAGAACGCCGCGGCGCTCGGTCCCGTCATGGAAGAGCGACTCACGGCGCTCGTCTCGTCGCACGACGTGATCAGCGAGGTGGACGGTCGGGGGCTCCACTGGGGGGTTCGCTTCGCCGATCCGGATACGAACGAGCCGTTCGTCCACCCGTGGGTCGACGACGCGGACGAGAACCCAGTCGTCGAGGCGGCGATGGAAGCGAGGGAGAGGGGTGTACTCTTCGGGGCGGGCCGCCCCGCGTTCCAGCACATCCTCTCGCCGCCGCTCTGTGTCACCGAGGCGGAGATCGACGAGGCGATCGACGTCCTCGACGCAGCGATCGAGACGGCGTTCTGATCGGCCAGTTCACCCTCCGGAACACGGTTCCTGCGAGCTCCACACAGCAAACTTTTGCCGGTCGGCGGACACAGGCCGGTATGAGCGATTCTTCCGGGAACGGCCGGTACTACCAGCCGGACGCAGACCACGCGTTTCCCGACGAACGGCTGAACGAGGTGCTCGCGTTCGTCGACGACGACGAGGAGATCGACACCTACCTCGAGGCCCAGAACGTCAATCCGGTCCTGCGGAAGGGCTACAACGACCACGGGAGGAAACACATCGAGATCGTCCGCAACCGGGCGCTCTGTCTCTACGACCTGCTGAAAGCCGGCGGGGTCGAGTTCAACGGCGCACAGCAACAGGGGCTCGCGGAGGCCGACGAGGCGGTGATCATCGGGCTCGCGGCGGTGCTCCACGACATCGGCCACGTCGTCCACCGCGACGACCACGCCTACTACTCGATCCCGCTCGCCGCGGACGTCCTCGACCGGATCCTCCCCGAGTTCTACGGCGTCGCCGAGACGGTCCGAATGAAAGGCGAGGTGCTCCACGCGATCCTCTGTCACCACTCCGCCGAGGAGCCGCTCACCTACGAGGCGGGGGTCATCCGCGTCGCCGACGGGCTGGACATGGAGCGCGGACGCTCGCGGGTGCCCTACGAGAAGGGCGGTCGTGGGATCAACACGGTCTCGAGCCAGGCGATCGAGCGCGTCTCGCTGAGCGAGGGGGGGTCGGTGCCGGTCCACATCGAGATCGAGATGACCGACGCGGCGGGCGTCTACCAGGTCGACGAGCTGCTGAAGTCGAAGCTCGAGGGATCCGGCCTCGACGAGTACGTGCGGATCGTCGCGCTCAACGCCCGCGAGGAGGGCAGCCTCGTCGAACGCCTCGAACTCTGATTCGGACCCTCAGAGCCCGTCTACCGCCCGGACCGAGAGCCAGGGAGTCCGAGCGGTAGGGACCCCGACAGCCGACACGACCTCTCCGAGCTGAAAGAGTTAAATATACAGAACTCCGCATCCGCGAGTAGAGGACAAACCGTGAGCGAAAGAACGGAGACACCCCGTGACGGGCCGCGAACCGACGAGCCACAGACCTCTGATGAACCGACCGTCACCGGCACCGAACGGACGTTCGATCCGGAGGCGGACGAACCGGCCAGCACGGTCCTGATAACGGCGTTCGCGGAGCTGACCGGCCAGGACCCCGAAGCGATGGAACGGCCGCTCCAGGACTGCGTGGACGCCGAGGCGCTCGACGCCCTGGTCGGTTCGGCCCCCGGCTCGGACGGCGTCGAAAAGGTCCGCTTCACCATCGACGGCTACGAGGTCGTCGTCCGCTCCGAGGGGACGGTCTCGATCGTCGCGGACTGACCGGAGATAGTACGGTTTAATCCACACTGCTCCGTTCCCCGGAGCATGAGCGAACTCCTGTTGGTCGCCGGCGTCGTCGTCGCCCTCTTCGTCGGCTACAACATCGGCGGCGCGACGACCGGCGTCTCGTTCGGCCCCGGTGTGGGCGCCAACGTCGTCTCGAAGGTCGGTGCGGCCCTCTTGATGTCGGTCTTCTTCTTCCTCGGCGGCTGGATCATCGGCCCGGCCGTCGTCGAGACCCTGGGAGAGGACCTCGTCCCGGGTTCGGTACTCACCCTCGAGACGGGGATCGTGGCGCTCTTTTTCATCGGGCTGGCGCTGTTCGTCGGCAACGTCTTCGGGGTCCCCGCCTCCACTTCGATGACGGCGGTGGGGGCCATCGCCGGTCTCGGCCTCGCGACCGGGACGCTCGACTGGGTGACGATGGGCCAGATCGTCTCCTGGTGGCTCGTCGCGCCGGTGATCGCCTTCTGGGTCAGCGGCGTCATCGGTCGGTACTTCTACCCGACGATCAACCAGTGGGTCGCGATCGACACGGAGGGAAAGCGGCTGATCTCGCTCGATCGCTCCGGGAGGGTTCCCGGGATCGAGTTCGCCGACGGGGCCTCGCGCCGGGAGCTCTCGGGGTCGTTCGTCGTCATCGCGATCGGCTGTTACATGGCCTTCTCCTCGGGGGCGTCGAACGTCGCGAACGCGGTCGCCCCCCTGGTCGGAAGCGGCTCGCTCACGATGAGCGCGGGCGTGCTCGTCGCCTGTGTCGCCGTCGCGATCGGCGCGTTCACCATCGCCAGACGGACGCTCGACACGATGGGCAACGACCTCACCGCGCTCCCCCTCACCGCGGCGGTGATCGTGATGGTCGTCTCCGCGACGATCGTCACGCTGCTCTCGGCGATCGGCATTCCCGTCCAGCTGGTGATCGTCTCGACGATGAGCATCGTCGGCCTCGGGTGGGGCAGGGCATCGAGGACGACGACGGTCGCCGACGCGGTTCGCGGCGAGCCCACGGGGACCTCCTACGGCGCGCTCGCGGGTGACAGGGAGGGCGAGGCGATGCCCCCGATCGGGGAGGAAGACCCGGAGGAGCTGCCGACCGCCAGCGACCTCTTCGATCCCTCGGCCTCCGCCCGGGTGATCGTCCTCCAGAACGTCGTCCCGATCATCGCGACGATCGGTGCGTTCCTCACCTTCCGGTTCGTCCCGGTGTTCGGGTTCTGAACCCCCGCCGACGGGCCCCAAGTGGGTGCGGATCGACCCGTCGATCGCCACGGAACGGCCAACGTCGATCGGCTCGGTCGACCCCGAACGGGGACCGTCTCGACCGTGATCGGTCGAACGATCCCAGGGTTCATACGTGAGAAGCCCGAAATCGGAAGAATAAACGTGAGTGTTCCGACCAGCATCCGCCTCGATTCGGCTCACCGCCGTCGGCCTCGCGGCTCTCCGTGGGGGTTCGAACCGACCCGTAACCACGACCGCAGTCGGCCATCTCGTGCCAGGGCTCTCGACAGGTGATCCGACACGAACTCGACGAGATCGATCGGGGGATCCTCCACCTGCTCCAGGAGGACGCCCGGTCGATCACCGCCGCGGGGATGGCCGAGGCGGTCGGCGTCTCGCCCAGCACCGTCAGAAACCGGATCGACCTGCTCGAAGCGAACGGGGTGATCCGGGGCTACCACCCCGACATCGACTACGAGCGGGCGGGCTACCAGCTCCACATGATCGCCATCTGCCACGTCCCGGCGGGCGAGCGGGCTGCGATCGTCCGGGAGACGATGGGGATCGAGGGCGTCGTGACCGTCCGGGAGATGCTGACCGGCTCCGCGAACGTCCACGTCGAGGCCGTCGGCACCGACTCGGAGGCGGTCGACCGGATCAGCGGCCGTCTCAGCGACCTCGGCCTCGAGATCCGGTCGATGGAGATCGTGAAGACGCTCCACCGACAGCCGTTCAACCACTTCGGGATGGAGACCGTCGCCACCGAGTGAGCCCGTCGATTGCGGAAACCGGAGCGCTCGATCCGATTCACTGTGGAAACTCCACTCAGCACCGCTCCACAACTCGCAATCGCTAAGATAGTCGCTGACCTCAGTGGTGTATCGATGCGGATCACACACCGGAGGGACGGATGACCAGGGGCGAAGAACGGTTGAAAGTCGCCGCGCAGTGTGTCGCCTGTGCCGGGGTCTACGCCGCGTGGCAGGTGGGCGACGGCACGGTATCGCTCATCGGCATGAAAGAGGGCTGTAGCTGTGGGGAGACGGAGTTCCGGGTGGTCCAGTGATCGGCGGCGAAGCCTCGCCCGGGGAACGTGACGAGCTGTTCCAGGCGCTCGCCGACGACCGCCGCCAACTGGCGCTTCGCTGTCTCGCCGAGTCCGACCGGCCGCTCGCACTCGCCGACCTCGCTCGGATGGTCGCCTCACGGGAACCGCCGGAGTCCCCGACCGAACCGCCTCACGAACGGACGAAATCGGTCTACCTCTCGCTCTATCACCGCCACGTCCCTCGACTCGCCGACGCCGACCTGATCACGTACGACCGGGACCACGAGATGGTCGGCCCCGGCGACCGGTTCGGCGCCGTCAGGTCGTTGTTCACCGAGGACCGCGCCTCCGACGACTGAGTCGGACCCCCTCTTACGGATGACGAGGCACTCGGACGTCCCGAGCGCCTCCGGTGTGAGGCTCGCTTTTCCTATCCCATCCACGTGTCAGGACCGACCTCGCCGAGGGGGCGAGTCGGCTCCCTCGGGCGGTCGGACCACCAGTTATTTCCGGGGTTCGGTAGTAGGTCTCGCGTCGCACTATGACGGTTCCGTCGCTCGTGTTACAGGCCACGCCACCGATCACGACCGGGATGGTCGTCGTCTTCGCGATCATCCTCGTCGCGCTCGTGCTCTTCGTCCTCGAGCCGGTGCCGATCGACATCATCGCGATCGGGCTGATCGTCTCGCTCGTCGTCTTCGAGCCCTGGACACGGATCACCCCCGCGGACGGGCTCTCGGGCTTTTCGAGTACGGCGACGATCACGGTGCTCGCGATGTTCGTCCTGAGCGAGGGGATCAGACGAACCGGCGTGGTGAAGCTCATCGGCGACCGCATCGTGGGTGTCACCGGCGACAGCCCCAGAAAGCAGCTCGCGGCGATCGTCGGGCTCTCCGGGGGCAGCGCCGGGTTCATCAACAACACCCCGGTCGTGGCGATCATGATCCCGATGGCGACGGATATCGCCCGGCGGACGGGCACCTCCCCGTCGAAACTGCTCATGCCGCTCTCCTTTGCCTCCATGATGGGCGGGATGCTCACGCTGATCGGCACCTCGACGAACATCCTCGCGAGCGACGTCTCCGCACGGCTCCTCGACCGCCCGTTCTCGATGTTCGAGTTCACGGCGCTCGGCTTTATCGTGCTCGTCGTCGGGAGCGTCTACCTGCTCGTCGTCGCCCCCTACCTGATCCCCGAGCGGATCAAGGCCGAGGAGGAGCTCACCGAGGAGTTCGCGATGACCGAGTACCTCACCGAGGTGGTCGTCCGGGGGGACTCCCCGCTGGTCGGACGCACGGTCGAGGAGGCGCTGGCCGAACTCGACATGGACCTCGACATCGTCCAGGTGATCCGTCACGGCGAGCCGTTCATCGAGCCGCTCGCGAGAAAGGAGATCCAGGAGCGTGACGTGCTGATGGTCCGGACCGGCCGGGACGTCCTGATACGGATGCTCGCCCGGCCGGGTCTCGACCTGCTGCCGACGACGATGCACGACGAGGACCTCGAGACCGGTGGCGAGGAGGCGAGTCGTCAGCTCGCGGAGGTCGTGATCACGCCCGACGCCTCCATCGTCGGGGCGACGCTCGACGAGATCAACTTCGGCGACCGCTACGACGCGACGGTGCTCGCGATCCGCCGCGGCGGGGCGATCCGCCGCGAGCGGATGGGCCAGCGCCCGCTCCGCGGCGGCGACACCCTCCTGCTCCAGGCGACCGAGGACACCGTCACCCGCCTCGACCGTCGCCGCGAGTTCGTCGTCGTGGAAGCGCTCACACGGACCGAGTACCGGACGAGAAAGCTCCCGATCGCGATCGGGATCGTCGCCGCCGTCGTCGCGGTCGCCGCCCTCGACGTCTACCCGATCGTGATCAGCGCGCTCGCGGGGATCGTCGCGATGGTCGCGACCGGCTGTGTCCGACCGAGCGAGGTCTACGACGCCGTCGACTGGAACGTCATCTTCCTGCTCGCGGGCGTGATCCCGCTGGGGATCGCCCTCGAGGAGACCGGGGGCGCGGCGCTGATCGCCGCGCTCGTCGTCGAGAGCGCCGAGCTGTTCGCCCCGATCGTCGTCCTGGGGATCTTCTACCTCGTGACGGCGCTGCTGACGAACGTCATCAGCAACAACGCGAGCGTGGTGCTCATGATCCCGGTCGCCGTGGACGCCGCCGCCCAGATCGACGCCAACGCCTTCGCGTTCGTCCTCGCGGTGACGTTCGCCGCCTCGACGGCCTTCATGACCCCCGTCGGCTACCAGACGAACCTGATGGTCTACGCCCCCGGCGGCTACACGTTCGCCGACTTCATCCGCGTCGGCGCGCCCCTCCAGCTCCTGCTCGCCGTGGTGACGACCCTCGGCATCGCCTTCTTCTGGGGGCTCTAACTGGGAGCGGACGACCAGCACCGAGCTCTCGCCCTCCCGCACCACCCGTTCGGCGATGTCGTCGGAACGCGAGCGTTCCGACTGGCTCGAAAATCCACGGGATTTTCGAACGCTCCCGACGACGAACCGGTCCAGCCCGCATCTCCCCTTGTTCCCGACGACGAGGTCGGCGTCGCTCTCCTCGGCGTAGTCGAGGATCTCCGCCGCGGGTGACCCCGTCTCGACGGCGGTCGTCGCTCCGATACCACCCTCTGCCGCCTCGCGCTCGGCGACGCGAAGCGCCCGTTCTGCGATCTCCCGGTAGGTCTCCTCCGTCGCGGTCGACCGCGCCAGGCGGTCGTCGACGACCGAGAGGACGGACAGCTCCGCGTCGAAGCGTCGGACGATCTCTATCCCCTCGGCGAGCGCCCGCCTCGCATGTGGGCTCCCGTCGGTCCCCACGAGGACGCGGCCGTACGTGGGAGCGAGACGTCGCCGTGCTCGAAAGCGGTTGCGGTGGGGCCGGCCTCAGCGGATCACGGTCACCGGCGCCAGCGACCGCCGGGCCACCCGTTCGGCGACGGCGTCGGGAGCCGGTCTGATCGATGTCGAGACGAAGCGGGTGACGCGGCCACGGGGAGCGGCCGACCGTCGACGGCGGTGGTCCTCTCAGAAACTCTCAGTAACCGGTAAATAACCCCCGTCCGAACCGCTTCGAAATGCGAAACGAACGGGTCGGCCACCTCCGGTCGGCGGTGACGGTCGTCGCGGTCTGTCTGCTCGTCGCGGTCGCCGGCTGCGCCGGGATGGGTATGGACGACGCAGACGACGATAGTGAACCGGAGACGGACGCGGCCGACGACGAACTCGAGGAGGCCGACGACGAGGCGGACGACGCCGGCTTCGAGGAGATCGAGGACGACGGGAGCGACGACGCGGACGACCAGGCCACCGGCGACGATACGCGGGAGACGGACGACGCGGCCGCTGACGACGATACAGGAGCGGACGACGAGAGCGACGACGGAGAAACCGAGGACGAGAGCGACGACACGGCCGCGGAGGAGGGTACGCCGGAGGAGACCGACGACGGTGGTGACGACCGGGAGACCGACGACGATGCCGGACCCGAGGGGAGCGACGACGCGGCCGACTCCGACGGGAGCGACGACACGACCGCCGACGGGGAGGACGCCGACGACGAGGCCGACGAGATCCCGTTCTACGACGTCGAGATCACGGCGCTCGACGCCGAGACGGGCGAGTCGATCGAGGGCGCCACGTTCCACGTCGCCGACGAGGGCGGCGCCGGCCTGGCGTCCGGATCGATCGACGGGACGACCACCTACCGCTCCGACGACGGGGGCGGCGAGATGGTCGTCACGGTCGAACACGACGAGTACGAGAGCGAAACCGAGTCGATCACCGTCGACGACGACGTGAGTCTCACGCTCGAACTCGCTCCTCTCGAGGACGGGGCCGACGATAGCGACGACGCGGACGGCCCGGACGACCTGGAGACCGTTCCAGTAGGGGTCGAGACGTTCGACGTCGACCAGGGTAACCCGGTGGAGGCCGTCGTCTCCGGCGAGCGACACGAGCCCGCACCGAACGGGGAGCCGGTGACGTTCTCGGTCACGACCGATCCGGAGTCCTGGCCGGCCGAGGTGGAGGTCCCGCCGGGGAGCTACGACGTCGAGGTCGAATCCGAGGAGTTCATCGACGAGACGCTGGAGGACGTCGAGATCGATGACGAACACTCGGTCATCTCCGCCGAACTCTACCACGACCTCGACGACGTGGAGATCGAGTTCACCGTCGAGGACGAGGCGGGCGACCCGATCGAGGACGCCGAGGTGAGCCTGATGCGGATCTACCCGTACCAGCCCGACGACGAACAGCTCCCGACCGTGACCACCGACGAGGACGGGGCTGCGACCGTCACGGTCGCCGAGGGCGGGATCGACGTCGGCGTCGAGGCCGACGGCTACTACCCCGACGGGATCTTCGTGGAGACCTGGGAGGACACCTCGGAAACGATCGTCCTCGAAGCGGAGGACGACGACGCGGCCGAGGACGACGCGGCCGACGACGACGGCAGCGACGTCGAAGACGAGAGCGATGACGAAGATGACAGCGATGACGATGGCGACAGTGATCTCGAAGACGAGGGCGACGAGAACGGAGACGACGACTCCGTGAACGACGGCTGAGCGACGCGGTCCGGGCCGAAGCGGCTTTGTCCCGGCCTCTCGAACGTCGGCCATGCACGTCCTCGTCCCGCTCGATAGCTCGGACAGCTCCCTCTCGGCGCTCCGGTTCGGCGCGGCGCTCGCGACCCGCTTCGACGGCGACATCGAGGTCGTCCACTTCGCCTCGAAACGGAGCGACGAAACCGACGACCTGCTGAACCGGGCCGAGGAGCTCTGCCGGGAGGCGGGGCTCTCCGTCGAGCCGGAGCTTCGACTCACCGAGGACGTGACGAAGTCGAACGCCTCGGGAAAGATCGGCCGGCGGATCATCGACCTCGCCGAGGAACGCGGCTACGACCACCTCGTGATGGGCCGGCGGACGAGCGGCCGCCTCGAACGGTTCGTCGTCGGCAGCGCCTCCGAGACCGTCGTGACCGAGAGCGACCTGCCGGTGACGCTCGTTCCGTAGCTCCCGTTGCACACGCACGCTCCGGGCTTTTCGACCGGGACCGAGAACGGGGGTCCATGACCGATCGGGAGAGCCGGCGATCCCTGCTGCTGTGGGGTGGGACCGTCGGCGTCGGCCTCGGCGCGATGATCGACGTGATCCTCTTTCACCTGGTGTTCCAGACACACCACCTCCTCTCGGGGCTGATCGACCCCTACGCGATCGACGGCCTCCGGACGAACGTGATGTACGACGGGCTGTTCATGGCGGGGATGCTCGGACTCACGCTCGTGGGCGCGGGGATGCTCTGGCGACTGGCGAACCATGCGACAGAGCGGCTTTCTTCGACCTATCTGGTTGGATCGATCCTCGTCGGCGCGGGCGTGTTCAACGTCTTCGACGGGGTCGTCAATCACTACGTCCTGGGTCTGCACACCGTCGTCCACGGCACCGAGGCGTGGAACCCCCACTGGCTCGTCGTGAGTGTCCTGTTGCTCGCAGCTGGTCTCTTCGTCCTCAGGCTAGCGGAGTGAGCTCAGCGCTCGAACTCGACGGGCTCCATCCGGAGGAACGCCGTCTCGTAGCCCTCGTGGCGGGCTAGCTGTGGGGCGCGTCGACGGTGATCCGGATTCGGCTCCCCCGAGCGACCGCCGGAATCGTCGTGCCGTAGTGAACGCCAATCTCGGGACGTGGACCCCCTCCGGCCGGTTCACCACGACCTCTCGTCACGTCGTCTCGCGTTCAGACGGCCCAGACAGCCGGGCAGGGAGAGGCCACCGGCCCCAGCAAGCGCACCCAGTAGCCTCCGACGCCGCATCCTCCGTGACCAGTTGCCCGAGCGGCGTATGAGCCCTGCCTGCGGCTCCCGCGTCACTCCTCGACCGAGCACCCACCGCCCGCACACCGACAGTCCCCGATGCAGTAGGTCGTGCCCGCGCCGCCGAAATCGACGCCCATGCCCGCGAGCGTCGCGACGAACCGCCCGACGACGTCGGAGTCCGGCCGGCCGTGGCGCGCGGTCGCGCCGTAGGGCGCGTCACCGACCCCGATCCGGTCGATCAGCTCCCGGTCCCGGATCACGGCGACCTCGTCCGCCGTCTGCACCGGGACGTACAGTTTCTCCCTCCCCGGGTCCCACGTCCCCACGTACGCGGACCCGCCGAGGTCGATCCGATCGACGACCGCGAGCTCGTCGAGGCCGATCACCGTCACGTCCTCGGTGTCGGGCGTGAAGACGTAGAGCGTCTCGTCCGCGGCGTCGAACTCGCTAGTGATCGTGCCGCCGCCGAGGTCGTCGTCCTCGGTGAGCCTCACTAGCTCCTCCGGTCGCTCGGGCTCGGAGACGTCCCAGATGCTCTGGGTGCCGTGGTCGCCTTCCAGGTGTTCGATCGCGAGGTACTCCCCGTTCCAGCCGGCGGTCCCCATGTACGGCGCGGACTCGGTCTCTCCCTCCAGGACCGGCTCGACCTCGACCTGCGCTGCGATCTCGAACGCCTCGATATCGATCACGGTGAGCGTGTCGGCGAACAGGTCGGGGACGTAGGCGTACTCGCCGTTCGGACCGATCGAGACGTCACAGGGCCCGGCCTCGTCCCGGTCGATCTCGCCGGTCACCTCGCCGAAACTTCCAGAGCTCGGATCGGCGTCGATGCGGTACTGCGCGTGCGTCGGCTCGCGCGCGCTCACCACCAGGTGTCGGCCGTCCGGGGTCACCTCCTGCCAGTTCGAGTCGGAGTCGGTCTCGAATTCGACGTCGAGGTCGAGCGAGGCCGGGGCGTACCCGCGGACGCCGCCCTCGACGTTGAGCCAGAGCGTCTCGATCCCCCGTTCGGTCGTCGCGTACTGGTTCGCCGGGAACGACGAGGTCGCCCCGAGGTGCGTCGTCTCCACGAGCTCGTCCGTCGCCGGGTCGATCAGGCTCACCGTCATCTCGCCGGTGTTGAACACGAAGACCGTCGCCTCCTCTCCCCCCTCGTCGTCGTCCTCGCCGTCCTGTTCGGGTTCCCCGCCCTCCTCTCCGTCCTCGTCGTCTACGGGGGTGTCGTCACCCGACGGCGTCTCCGGTGCGGGGGTCCCCTCGTCGTCCTCCTGGGCACACCCGGCACCCGCGACGGCTCCGGCGGTCGCGCTCGCGGCGGCCGACCCCCGGAGGAAGCGGCGGCGGGAGACCGATCTCGGTCCGTCGCGCTTTCTCGGTCGCAGCCGGTCGGGGAGTCTGTCGCGGAGGCTGTCGGCCATACCGGTACGGGGAGCGCCAGCTACTATAATCGACCGCGGCTGTGCGTCGGCCCCGCCCAGCTACCCGCGCGAGCGCTCACTCGAACTCGCCCTCTTCGATATCCGGCTCGGGGCTGGAGGCCGTCCCCACGCGCCGGTTCGGGAGGAAGTGTGCGAGGTCGGTCGTGGTGACGATCCCGACCGGACGGCCCTCCTCGGTGACCGGGAGCTTCTTGACCCGGTTGCGACCCATCCGCTCGCCCGCGGTGAACACCGTCTCCGTCGGCCGCATCGTCACGACGGGCGAGCTCATCAGCTCCGCCACGGTCGTACTCGCTGGATCGACCTCGCGGGCCACAGCGCGGACGACGTCCGTCTCGGTGATGATCCCGTCGAGAGGGTCCTCGCCGACGACCAGCGAGCCGATCGACTCGTCCGAGAGCACTCGTGCCGCCTCCCTGAGCGTCGTCTCGGGTTCGACCGACCGAACCGGGCTCGTCATGATCTCGCGCACGGGGGTTTCGGATCGCTCCATGCGCCCCCCACGTACCCTCGTGATTAATAATGGTGGATACTGGCCAACGTTGCGACCGGTCGACGGTTCGCGGGCCGGGACGACTCACTGGACCCGCAGGCTCTCGCAACACACAGTACGCTCCGGTCCGTGTGTGGTGTATGGCAGACACCGATACGCTCGCCGAGGCCGAGGGAGCCGAGCGATCCCCCTCCTGGTTCGACCTCGTCGACGCCTTCCTCGACGAGAGCGCCGACCGCGACGAGGTCGTCGAACTCACCGCGGAGGACCTCCGCGTCGAGATACCGCTCGCCTTCGGCGATGGCTCGCCGCGGGCCGACTGGCGGTTCGATGGGACCGTCCGAGTGAACACGGACGCCCAGAGCGGCCCGCTACTCGAGTGGCTGCGCTGGTGGTACCACCAGTCGAGAGAGGAGAGAGACTGAGGTCGCTCCGGCCGCCAAGACGATCGGTCGGTCACTCCTCCGGAGCGACGGTCCCCGTCGCCTCCCGCTCGATCCGAAGCGGCTCGTTCTTCCAGTCGATCTCCAGGCTGTGTCGCGAGAGGTACGAGGAGAGCGCGCTGGCCGTGAGCACGCCCCGGTACGCTCCGTTCTCGACGACGGGGAGCTGTCTGACACCCGACTCGCGCATCCGACGGGCGGCGAGGGTGATCGAGGCCGACGGCTCGATCGTGACGACCGGCGAGGACATGATCCGCTCGACCGGCAGGTCGGTGCGACCCTCGGCGACCAGCGCGACGAAGTCCGACTCGGTGACGACGCCCACGACCGACTCATCCTCGAGGACGACCAGCACGGGAACTTCCGGATCGCGGAGGCGTTCGGCCGCCTCGTCCACCGGGGTCTCCGGCGGGAGCGTACGGGCCGAGGCGGAGCGGACGCGTTCGACCGGTATGTGGATCATCGTTCCGCGTTTCGTGGCCACACGTATAGATCTCTGTACATACGTCTCCCGATGCCTAGTAATCCTCTAGCCAATTTCAGTTCTGGCCGACACCGCGGGACGGTCGGCTACTTCACGAACGAGACACGAGATGTCTCTCCTGTCGAACGACCCCGGTTCAGCCGAGCGTCTCCCGCACGTCCCGCTCCCGACCCGGTGTGGGACCGTCCGCTGGCTCCTCGCCCACCAGCCCTCGCCACGCACCGGTCCCGTCCAGTCTCGCGATCGGTGACTCACCGCCGAACTCGGGACGCACGAGCAGGATCACGGTCGTGACGCCGAGCGCCAGCCCTCCGATGCCGGCGACGACCCCCGAGACGACCGCTCCCTCGCCGACGCCCCAGACCGAACTCCCGAACAGCGTCGAGGTGAACCACGAGACGAAGAGGATCACCCCGACGGCCGGGAGCCACGAACTCCAGTCCGATCCCTCCGATCGGGTGGCCTCGGCGAGCACGGTGACCAGCGCCGCGCCAGCGACGAACTCGAAGACGAAGACGGTGAGCAGGAACTCGTTCGCCGAGAGCGCGGGCGCGACGTTCGAGAGGGTTCCGTCGAGGAGGGCGACGACGGCGTCGAGCCCGAGGAGCGCGAGGCGGAGCCAGGCGGCAACGAACGCGTCGAGCAGGCTCGAGAGCGTCGAGAGCAGCGTCGATTCGAGCGCGATGAACCAGGCCGCGCGCTCCTCCAGACCGGTGTCTGGGTGTACTTTGGCGCGAAGAGCACGGCGAACAGCTGGGCCGCGAGCGCGACCACGACGTACGAGACGGCGCGCGCGACGCGTCCCCGTCGTGGCCAGACCACCCACCAGACGGCCCAGAGGAGGACCAGAAACGGGGCGACCGCTGCCGGTCGCTCTGCGAGGACCCCGAACGTTGCGTCGAACATACTGACCCCTCCCCAGAGACCCCCCTCGGAAATAGCCGTTTCTCCCGTGAGGCTGGCTCGCCTCAGCGTCGGTCAGCGGTCGACAGCGGCCGACCGGCGTGGATGACGAACTCGCCCTCGGCGGCGACCCGCAGGAGCGCCCGCCGCCCGAGTGCCAGCCCTCGAAGCCGGTCCGCACGGGGGTGGTCGCCGAGCGAGAACCGGGCCGCCCCGCTGAGCGGCCAGGCCCCGATCTCGCCCGAGAGGGTGAGCCGCTCCCGCAGCAGGACGCCCTCCCTCACGGTGTAGCTCGACACGGACTCCCGTCGCGGTAGCATCGGCGGTCGGTCGATCTCGACCGTGACGAGACGCTCGTCTCCCACGTCGACGGTCGTCCTGCGTCGACGGCCGCGCTCTTCGTGGGTGATCTCAGCGACCTCCTTCGGGTAGCCCCAGGGCTCGACGCCGAGCGCCCGCGCCGGCTCCGAGGTCACCGGGAGATACCAGACGTAGCCGCCGATCCGTGAGAGGAAGCCCCTCGGATCGGGGCGAAGCGTCGTCCCCTCCGGAACCGCCGGAACGACGACGCCGAACTCGTCGTACGGTTCGATCTCCCCCCGCCGACCGACCCGGTGGTACTCGACGCAGAGGAACGTCACCGCGGCGCGACCGGGCGCCGTCCGAACCGGAACGAGGTCGTCCGGGAGCAGGTCCAGGACGCCCTCCCGGTCGGCAGAGAAGACCGCCCCCGTGACCGTCACCTCCGTCGAGAGCGGCAGGTTCACCGTCTGACCGGTCGAGAGGGTGATCGAGTCGCCGTCTCGCGGATCGAAATCGGCTCCGTTCGTCACGTCACGGGATACGGGGAGGTCGGGGATAAACGCTCAGTACCAACGCCGCTCGGGGGTTTCGGTCGGACCGGCCGGGATTCGAACCACCTGACGACGGTCGCCTCGCTCCGCTCGGCGCTGCGTCGTCCGTACTTCGAATCCCTCTGTACTGCCTCCGCCTCACCAGCAGTGTTCGCATCGCTTCGCGATGCTCACGAGTTGGTTAGGCAGAATGCACCGGCCGGGATTCGAACCCGGGCC